>DASZPH010000120.1:0-156450 GCA_035550375.1 Pirellulales bacterium
CCACCGTGTCCCCCTGCGCAAGAAGCCTGGCCGCGAGCAATCGACGAGCTTCCAGCACCTCGGGGCTGCCATGAGGTCTCATAAAACCCATTGTACGCCAGACCGCATGGAGGGGCGCATTAACTACCTAGGACTCAGTAACTCGTAACCCAAACCCCAACCAAAGCACCTTTTTTAGCCCATGTCGATTCTTGCGCCTGTTCTTGCGACCGAGGCTCCCCTTGATGCGGAGGTCGTCGGCGGAGGCGCGGGTCTTGTTCAGGCGGAGTTGGCCGGAAACGCGGTTGACGCAGGACCGATTGCCAGGCTTTCGTACCGTGCGCGCCTTCGGGGTCTGGTTCGGCGTGCGGCTCGCCTCATTCTGTCGGCGACCGACTGGTTGTTCGGCGCGGCCGCGCTGGTCGTTGGCCTCTCGTTTTTGTCGACGTATCCGCTGCTGCAGATGCTCAGCCTGGGATACTTGCTGGAGGTGAGCGGGCGGATCGCTCGGACCGGTCGCCTGCGAGACGGCTTCGTGGGTGTGCGCAAAGCGTCCCGGCTGGGGAGCATCGCTTTCGGAACCTGGGCCGTGCTTTTGCCGTTGCGCTTCGTCTCGTCGGTGGCGACGTCCGCCAGGCTGATCGATCCGGGCAGCCGGGCTGCGCGCGGCTGGTCCGTTGCGCTGGTCGTCCTGACGGTCCTGGCGGTGGCGCACATCGTGGGCGCCTGCTGGCGAGGAGGAAGGCTACGGCATTTTGTCTGGCCGAGGCCCGTCCGACTGGTGAAGAGCATCTTCCGTCGCGGCGCCTACGCCAAGGCGCGCGACGCCGTTTGGAGTTTCCTCGTCGGCCTGCGGTTGCCGTATTACTTCTGGCTTGGCGTGAGGGGGTTTGCCGGGGGTTTGATTTGGCTGTTCGTTCCCATCAGCCTGATCGCGGCCGGCCAGAGGGTGCCGCCTCTCGGATTTCTGGGTGCGGTGGCGCTGATGTGGGTCGTCTTCTATCTCCCCTTCCTGCAGGCCCGTTTCGCCGCTCAGAACCGGTTTCGTGCTCATTTTGAGTTGCGGGAGGTGCGGCGTCTGTTCCGCAAGGCGCCGGTCATGTTCCTGCTGTCGCTGTTGTGCACGCTGCTCTTCGCCATCCCGCTCTATCTCCTGAAGGTCGAAATCGTGCCGCGCGAGGCGGCCTGGCTGCCGAGCCTGGTCTTCGTGACCTTTATCTTTCCGGCCCGCCTGCTGACGGGCTGGTCGTGCGGCCGTGCCATGCGCCGTCCGAAGAACCGGAACTTTTTCCTGCGCCAAGCCGCCCGGCTGGCGATGCTGCCGATCGTGGCTTTTTACGTGCTGATTGTGTTCCTGACGCAGTTCACCTCCTGGCACGGCGTGGCCAGCCTCTACGAGCAGCACGCCTTTCTGGTGCCCGTGCCGTTCCTCGGGCTGTAGTTTTGTGGAGAGCTGCCATCTCGGCCGCCTCCCACACAAACCACTAAGGCACGGCCTGACCGACGGCACCGCGGCTGGCTACAATCGATGGATGGTCGTGTTCCATCTTTTCCGAGGCTGATATGCCGCGCCGAAACCTCTATCTGTTGTTTGCCGTCGTGCTCGTTTCGCTGGCCTGTTATGTCAAGGCCGACAGCGCTTACCGCAGCCGTTACGGCCAGATGTCCGACACGTTCATCGAGGCGCTCAAACAGATCGACCAGCACTATATCGAGCCCGTGCCCGAGCGGCAGTTGTTCGAGGCGGCGCTCGCCGGGATGGTGGAGAAACTCGGCGACCCTTACTCGGCCTATGAGCCCCCCCAAGAGGCCCTGGAGTTTCGCCAGCAGCTCGACCAGAAATTCGGCGGCATCGGCGTGGAGGTGACCATCGATCCGGCGACCCGCCGGTTGACGGTCGCCAGCCCGATGATCGGCACGCCGGCCTACGAGGCGGGCGTTCTAGCCGGCGACCAAATTCTGGCCATCGATGGCCAGACCACGGAGGGAATGGATTATGAGGAGGCCCGCCGCCGCATGCGGGGCGAACCGGGCGAGCCCGTGACCCTAACCGTCTTGCACCCCGGACAGACCACGCCGCAGGACGTCAAGCTGGCCCGCGCGATCATCAAAATCCCCAGCGTCCTGGGCGACACGCGCGACGAGCACGGGCGCTGGAACTTTGCCCTTCCCGAGCATCCTCAAATCGGCTACGTGCGGATCATCAGCTTCGGCGAACAGACGGTCGGCGAACTCGAGGCGGCGCTGGCCAGCCTCTCCAAGCGGCAGGTGCAGGCGATCGTGCTCGACCTGCGCCACAACTTCGGCGGCATCCTGCGCACGGCGGTAAGCACCTGCGATTTCTTCGTCAAGGACGGGGTGATCGTCACCACGCGGGGCCGCGACAAAAAACAGAATCTCGAGACGTTCCGTGCCTCGGGTAAAGGGCGGTTCACCACCTGGCCGGTTGTCGTGCTCGTCGATCATCTCACGGCCAGCGCCGCCGAGATCGTTGCGGCCTGCCTGCAAGACCACCAGCGGGCCGTTGTGATCGGCGAACGCACCTGGGGAAAAGGGACCGTGCAGAACGTCATTCCGCTGGAAGGGGGCAAGAGCGCGCTCAAGCTCACGGTGGCCACCTACTGGCGGCCCAACGAGCGGAACATCCACCGCTCGCGCGACGCCAAAGAGGAGGACGATTGGGGCGTGAGGCCCGACAAGGGCTTTGAAATTCAGGTCAGCCAGGAGGATCAAGTTCGTTCGGCTGAAGAGCGTCGTCAGCGTGACGCGGCCGGCGCCGGGGACAACGGGATGCCGCTTCCGCCCATTTTCGACCCGCCGCTTGAAAAGGCCATCGAGTACCTGAAGGAAAGGCTGGTGGGACCGGAGGCAGCAATCCGCGCCGCCTGAGAGCTTTGAGAATCGGGCAGGCGAGACGCCGCAGCATGATGCCGGTTTCGGGACAGGCTCCCAGGCATGCTTTGTAAAAATGGGACCAGCGTGTTCGCGTTCCGGCCGCGCCTCGCACCCTGGCGGTGGAGGCAGTAAGTCGTTACCCTAACCGGAGCTGGAATGCTGGACTGTCAACTCAACGAGGTCAGCAACAGCGATTGGCCCAGGAGTTGCTACACAACGTGGCGTTGAATTCAGACCGTTCTGTCGCGAAAGGAAGCGATCGATGTCACCTCGAGTTGCCCGCTGTGTTGTAGTCGAAGTTCCTGAAACGCGTCCGGGCGTGCCCGACCTCGTCGCGGGCCCAAAAGACGTTCTCCCCTGGGCCGATCCTTATATCGCGGCCCTCTTGACGAGCCGCCGCCTGCAGGCCGCGCTCGATGACTCCTTGCGGTTCATCGAACACGAGCAGGAGGAAGACTGGCGTCTGCCGGTAGGCGAGGATCGCCTCACCAACGGCGACTGGCGATTGCCCTGCGGCGAGTAACCCTGTAACGGTCGGGGCCCGTTCGACCATGCGAAATCGATGCTCCAGGCATCGATTTGCGGAACGGCATCCGCGATTTTTTGTGCTTCCTCACAAAAATTAATTTGCCTCCCGGAAAAAGCTGACATACGGTTTCGATGGCAATTCGTCGAACCGTTCGGTTCTCGCCACCGCTCGCGTGGCCGACAGCTCTGATTTCGCGTCTTTGAGGGAGGCCTATGGCAGGTTCCTTTGCGCGCTTCGCAAGCTCGTGGCGTTCGATTTCTCCGAAAAAACCGGCATGCAAGACGGTCCTGCGCTTGGAAGCGGTTGAACCGCGTCTGATGCTCAGCGGCAGCCCTGTCAACGCGCCGCCCACCGTCGCCCAGGCCGTCGCTCTCGGCAGCAACGGTCCTGTTACGGGCACCAGCGCGTCAATCTCGGTGCTAGGCAACGACGACGGCGGGCAGTCGAACCTGGTTTATAACTGGTCGGTTGCGTCGGTCCCCTCGGGCGGGAAAGCAACCTTCAGCCTGAACGGCACCAACGCGGCCAGGAACGACACGGTTACGTTCACAGAAGCCGGCACTTACAGTTTGAGCGTCCGGATTGTCGACTCGCATGGCCTTTCGGTGACCAGCTCGACCTCCGTCGTAGTCGCATCCACGCTCAGCCACGTCGGCGTCACGACCAGCACACATCAGACCGTCAGCCCGACCACGCCGTTCAAGGTGTTGGACACGAGCCAGAGCCTGGCCGTGCAGGGGCTTGATCAGTTTGGCAATGCGCTGACCACCCAGCCCACTTTCACCTGGTCGTCGACGGCAGTCCCCTCGGGTGGCGCGGCACCGACCATCGCGGCCAACGGCGCTGCCGCCACGGTCACCTTCGGGGGACTCGGCAGCTACGGCCTGTCTGTCCAGGCAACCAGCGGGAGCACGTCGGTCAGCAGCAGTTTCACGCTCCAGGTTGCTGCCAAGCCGACCTCGTTCAGTGTCTCACAGGTTGGTGGCTCGACCCCGGTTACGGGCACAACCGCCCAATTCAACGTGGGGGGCTTTGTCGATCAGTTCAACAATCCGATTTCCGCGACGACAACCGTGAGCTGGACCGCCACGTCGCTGCCGACCGGCGCCACGTCGCCCACGTTTGCGGTCAGCGGGGCGACCACCACGGCCACCTTCAAGGCGGCCGGGAACTACGTGTTGAAGGTGACCGAAAAGGACAGCGCGGGAGACACACTCTCGCAGTCCCTGGCGGTCACGGTGTCGCCGGTGCTGACCTCGATCGGCGTCAGCACGCCGGCTCATCAAAGCGTAACTTCCGGAACGGCGTTCAAAGTATCGGCCGTCAGCCAGGGACTCGTCGCCCAGGGGCTTGATCAGTTCGGCCATGCTTTGGCTTCCCAACCGACGTTCGCCTGGTCGTCGACCACGGTGCCCTCGGGAGGTTCGGCGCCGACCATCGCCGCCAGCGGCGCCGCCGCCACCGTCACGTTCGGGGGACTCGGCAGCTATGGCCTGTCGGTCCAGGCGACCAGCGGGAGCACTTCGGTCAGCAGCAATCTGACGCTGCTGGTTTCAGCCCAACCGACCTCGTTCAGTGTCGCTCAGGTGGGGGGATCGGTCGCGGTTACGGGCACAAGCGCCCAATTTACCGTGGGGGGCTTTGTCGATCAGTTCAACAATCCGATCTCGGCGACGACGACCATCGCCTGGACCGCCACATCGCTGCCCAGCGGCGCCTCGGCGCCCACCTTTGTCGTCAGCGGGGCAACCACCACGGTTACCTTCAAGACAGCCGGGAACTACGTGTTGAAGGTGACCGAAAAGGACAGCGCAGGAGATACGCTCTCGCAGTCCGTGGCGGTCACGGTGTCGCCGGTCCTGACCTCGATCGGCGTCAGCACGCCAGCTCATCAAAGCGTGACTTCCGGAACGGCGTTCAAAGTATCGGCCGTGAGCCAAGGACTCGTCGCCCAGGGGCTTGATCAGTTCGGCCACGCTTTGACTTCCCAACCGACGTTCGCCTGGTCGTCGACCACGGTGCCCTCCGGAGATTCGGCGCCGACCATTGCCGCTAGCGGCGCCGCCGCCACCGTCACGTTCGGCGGACTCGGCAGCTATGGCGTGTCGGTCCAGGCGACCAGCGGGAGCACTTCGGTCACCAGCAATCTGACGCTGCTGGTTTCACCCCAACCGACGTCGTTCAGCGTGGCTCAGGTAGGCGGCTCCGGGCCGGTCGCCGGCACTACGGCGCAATTCACCGTGGGGGGCTTCGTTGATCAGTTCAACAATCCGATTTCCGCGACGACGACCATCGCCTGGACCGCCACGTCGCTGCCTAGCGGCGCCTCGGCGCCCACCTTTGTCGTCAGCGGGGGCACCACCACGGTCACCTTCAAGGCAGCGGGCAATTACGTGTTGACGGTGACCGAACGTGACAGCGCCGGCGATTCCCTCTCCAGCACGGTTAATGTGTCGGTGTCGCAGGTCGTCACCAGCGTGAAGAACGGCTCCTCGGTGCAAGTCTCGGGCACGAGCCAGGCCCTGACGCCGCCGACGTTCCTCGATCAGTTCGGAAAGAACATGGTCACCGCGCCCGCCGTAACCTGGTCGGTAGTCACAGTTCCCAACGGCGCGTCGTCACCGACACTCGCCACGAGCGGGACCACGACCACGGCCACGTTCGGCATGGCCGGCACCTACACTTTCACGGCGGCTTTGGGTAGCAATCCAAGCATCGCGGGACAGGCGACGCTCGTCGTGAGTCAGACGCTGACCAGTATCACCGTCACTCCCGGCACGACAACCGTCGCGACGGGAGGGACGCAGCAGTTCAGCGTCACGGCGTTCGATCAATTTCATAACGCGATGGCCACTCAACCCGCCTTCACTTGGAGCGTGAATGCCGGCAAGATCACCAGCGCCGGACTCTTCACAGCTCAAAGCACTGCGGGCACGGACACGATCACCGTCCACGGCGGTTCTAAGACCGGTACGGCGACCGCGACCGTCCAAGCGAATTCGGGCGGCCTGCAGAACGCCTTTCTGTCGAGCCTCGTGACCAGCCTGGACGCCGACGGTTCGATCGGCCGAGCCGACATGATCCAGATTTTCAGCGCGGTCGCCGCCCAGGGAACGGTCACCGCCTCGGAATTCAGCGACCTGAAGGCGATTCTGGGCGAGGCAACCGCCCTCAATATGCCCGGCTATGTCCAGATCCTGGCGGGCGACGTGATCAACGGCAACACAGCCAACGCGACCTATCAGGGTCAGAAGCTCGGCAACCTGGCGGCGGGCAGTTCCGCCACCCAGCTTAACGAACTCGCGGGAAAATGGTTCCTGGGGACGGACGAGCCCATCGTAGACAGCTCGTCCTACGTCTACAAGACGGTCGCCGGCTCGCTCTTCTCCGGCACCCCGTCGATCAGTAACGAACAGCAAGGGATGCTAGGGGACTGCTACTTTATCTCGGCGCTGGGCTCGATCGCCAACAGCAACCCGACCGCCATTCAGAACATGTTCATCAATAATGGCGACGGCACCTACACCATTCGCTTTTACACGGGCGCCTACGGCTATTCCTACAACCCCAGCAACGGGACCTGGAGCGACGGCTTCAGCAGCGGCCAGGGGACGGCCGACTACGTGACCGTCGATAGCAAACTCCCCACAACGGCATCCGGAATGCTGGTCTACTCCGACTACGGCAACAGTTATAGCAGTTCGTCGAACGTCCTGTGGATCGCTTTGGCCGAAAAGGCCTACGCCCAATGGAACCAGACCGGCAAAGAGGGCAGGGACGGCACGAACAACTACGCTTCGATCGCAGGCGGTTGGATGGCTACCGTCGACGCGCAGGTGCTCGGTCACAACGCCACCGACTATTCTATGACCAACGCGACCGCGCAGTACGCGATCAACGCCCTCGCGGCGCACCAGGCGGTCACCATAGGAACGTCGTCAGCGCAATACGGGCTCGTTGCCGACCACGCGTACGCGATCACCGGCTACTCGGCTTCGAGCGGCACGTTCACTCTGTATAACCCGTGGGGGTTCAACCAGCCGGGCCCGCTTACCTGGAGCCAGCTTGAGGCCGCGTGCGACGGATTTGTCGTAGCCACCACGTCGGGCTCGACACCAATCTCGGCGGTAGTGACGAAGGGGGGCGTCAGCGAGGCGGTTTTCTCTGACGGTGCGGGAGGCGCGGCATCGCAGGCCAACGTCGTGGCAGCGGTATTCCAGAGCGACTGGTCGGTGGATGAGCCCGTCGCGCCGAGTGGTGGTGCCGTCTCCTTGCCGGCGGTAGACGCCGTATTCGCGGCCGGCGGCTCCGGATGGACCGATGCCGAGTGCAACGCGGCGTGAAAGGGGGGCTAGCCGCTACGTTTTGATCAACGGCAACGACTCAAAGCGGCTGCCAAGGACGGGCTCGGCGGGGCAACCGAGCCATCCCTCGAGCAGAGTGGCGTAGAGGCGGCGGAAGTCGGTGTGAAATTTGAGATCTCCCTCGCCGTCCAGGTCGGTCAGACTCGGCTGAGCCCCAATCACGCCCGACTGGACCCGCCCCCCGGCCAAAAATACCGGTGCGGCCGTGCCGTGATCGGTCCCCTGGCTGGCGTTTTCGCGCACTCGGCGCCCAAACTCCGAGAAACAGAGCACGAGCACTCGGTCGAGTTGGCTGCGGCGGGCCAGGTCGTCGACAAAGGCCGAAACTCCCGCAGACAGCTCCGTCAACAGTGCGGCGTGGCCGCCGAGCTGGTTGGCGTGCGTGTCGAAACCGTCGTGGGAGACGTAATAGATACGCGTCTTGAGTCCAGCGTCGATAAGTTGGGCGATTTGCCTCAGTTTCTGAGCCAGGGCCGAGTTTGGATAACCGGTCGCCTCGCGCTCTTGTTTGAGCACCTCCTGCACCTCCTGGCTCGACGTGTAGGCGTAGAGGGTGCTCTGGCGCATGAACTGAAGCAACTCGGGGGCGTCGGGCCGGGCCGCCTCGGCCAGGCGGCTCAACGAGGGCAACGGTAACGATCCCCCGTCGGTCCGCAAACGAAAGCTCTCCAGCGACTCGATCGAGGGCACCGCCGTCTTCAGGCTGGCCAACGCCAGAGGGGAGGGGTTTGCACCGAGGTGCAGGGCAGGCACGTCGCCCCCCACCCCATGCGGCGAGCAATCAAGGCAGCGGCCCAGCCAACCGTCTCGCTTGTCCTCGACTTCCGGCTTGGCCGTGTGCCAGATATCCATCGAACGGAAATGCGAACGGTCGGGGTTGGGATAACCGACGCCCTGCACGATGGCGAGTCGCTGGTCCTCAACAAGCTTGCGAAAACCGGCCAGCGAAGGGTGCAGGCCAAGCTGCGAGTCGATTTTGAGCACTTGCTCGCTGGGAATACGCAGCACAATGCGGTTCTTCGCGTATGCCTCGTCGGCGTAGGGAATGACCGTGTTCAGCCCGTCGTTGCCGCCGCTGAGCTGTACGACGACGAGCACCTTCTCGCCCGTGCCGGCCGAAGACGCCAGCGCTGAGCGGGCCAGGAACTGTGGGGCGGTGAGCCCCATCGACAACAGCGTCGACGAGCCGAGGGCCGTTTGTAAGAAAGTGCGTCGTGATGGCATGAGGTTGGCCTGTTTCCTGGTCAGATCGTCTCTTATCCCAATTGATATTCCGGCAAGGTCGCCACGGCATGCACGAGCCGCACAAGCCGTTGGCGCGGGCTGCCGTCGTCGGCCGCGGCGATTGAGGCAAGCTGCACCTGCACCTGGTCTGGCAGCGGACAGGCGAGCAGCAGTTCCTCGACTCTTGTCGCGACGACGGCCGGCTGATCGGCACCTTCCAGCGCCGCCAGTTTGTCGGGCGCAAAGCGGGTTCGCATCTGTCCCTCACCGTTCACGATCGCCCACACCAGGTTGGCGCGGCCCACCAGGGTTGACGAATTGATCCAGGCGGTGCCGCCGTCCCAGCCTTTCACGTTCGGCGGAAACAGCACGCCTTGCCCTAGCTTCTTCAGCTCGTCGTGAAGCGCGTACGCGTTCGCCGATGCTTCCAGCGATCGCAGCAGGCCAACCGCTAGCTCGACCGGTCCCTTGACTCGTTGACGCACCGCGTGCCGCGAGTAAAAGAGGTTCGAGGTTAGCAGCTTGCGCACCAGCCAGGCAAGGTCGTAGTCGTTCTCTCGCAGTCCGGCCGCCAGCGGCTCGATGAGGGCGGGGGACGGATCGGCCGTCTCGCTCACGAAGTAGCGAAACAGTTTCCGAACCAAGAAGCGTGCTGTCGCGGGCTGTTGTAGCAGGATCCGCAGCACGTCGTCGCCCGTCCAGGCCCCGGTCTGGCCGAGGACCGTTTTTTGTCCGGGATCGTGCTGGTAGCGGTTGAAACGAAATTCGCTCTGGCGCAGTTCCCAACCCGTAAAGGCTCTGGCGGCTTCCTTGATATCGTGCTCGCTGTAGTTGCCGATCCCCAGGCAAAACAGCTCCATCACCTCGCGGGCAAAATTCTCGTTGGGATGGGCCTTGTGGTTGGTCGTGGAATCCAGCCAGACCAGCATGGCCGGGTCTTTTGACACCTGGTCGAGCAACGGTGCGAAACGGCCCAACGCGTTGTTGCGCAAAATGACGTTCTGGGCGTACATCATCCTCACGTCGGTCACTTTGGCGGCCGAGGTGGCGAAGTGGCCGTGCCAGAACAACGTCATTCGCTCCCGTAACGGGTGCGGCGTATGGATCAGTACGTGCAGCCACCAGGCGGCAAGCTGCTGTGGGTTGCCGGAGCCCAAGAGCGACTCGGCCGACCGCGCGGCCTGGACATAAAACTCGCCGGTCTCTTGCCCGTGGTTTAGGTCGCCTGCCATCAGCCGGTCTACGGTCGCCTGGCAGCCGGCGACAACCGCCTCTTCGAGCTGCCCCGAGCTGCCCGCAAAGCCGGCCCGACGATAGAGGTGGGCGGCCAGCTCACGGTTCCACGGCCTGCTGGCGTCGGCGGTGTTCCCGCCTTCGGGCCGATATTCGGCCCACGCCCAGGTCGGGTCGACGCCGGCCAGGGGGTTTGGATTCGGGTTTTGCTGTGGGTCCGTCGCCGAATTGGCGGTCGTTGGGGCGGCGTCGGCCATAACTCGTACCACGGGTTTTGGTGTCAACCCCAGATACCCGCGGCGCCGGACCGCGGTTTCAAAAAACGCTTGGCGAAGGATGCAGGCGAGGCTGCTAAAATGCCGTATCGAGTTTCATTTATCCCGGTTCCTCTTCATGTCGCACATTGACGAGCAAAGCGTTCCCAGCCGCTATATCGTGGGCATCGACCTCGGTACGACCAATTCGGCCGTGGCCTATGTCGATGGTGCGGACGAGCCGTCAAAGGTCCACACGCTGGCCATTGCTCAGGTCGTCGCCCCGGGGGAGGTCGATCTCCGCGAAACGCTCCCCTCGTTTCGCTATGAGGCGGCGCCGGGAGAGTTTGCAGACGGAGCTTTGCGGCTGCCGTGGCATGCCGGCGACCCCAAGGATGTCGTGGGCGTTTTTGCACGCGACCATGGCACCAACGTGCCGGGGCGGCTCATCAGTTCGGCCAAGTCGTGGCTCTGTCATCCAGGGGTTGATCGCACAGCAGAACTGCTCCCCTGGCATCCGGCGCCCGATGTAGAACGTCTCTCGCCCGTCGAGGCCAGTTCGCTTTACCTGGCTCATATCCGTGAAACCTGGAACAACCGGTTTCCGAACGAGCCACTCGAAAGACAAGACATCGTTCTCACGCTGCCGGCGTCGTTCGACGAGGTGGCCCGCGAGCTGACCGTTCGTGCGGCGAGGCTTGCCGGTTTGCCGCGCGTGGTGCTCATTGAAGAGCCGCAGGCCGCTTTCTATGCGTGGATCTACCACCAGGGAGACCGATGGGAGCAGCTCGTCTCACCCGGACAAAAAATCCTCGTGTGCGACATCGGAGGCGGCACCTCCGACTTCACGCTCATCCGCGTCCGCCGCGGCGAGGGGGGCAAGATCCGTTTCCACCGGGTCGCCGTGGGGGAACACCTGTTGCTCGGCGGCGACAATCTCGACCTGACGTTGGCCCAGCACATCGAGCGCCGATTGACGCGGGACGGCAAGCTCGAGCCGCGGCAATGGGCCGTGCTCGTGCGCACCTGCCGGCGAGCCAAAGAAACCCTGCTCGCCTCGGACGCTCCCGAACGGCTCACGCTCAACCTGCCGGGCAGCGGGGCAAAATTGATCGGCGGCGGACTGCAGGTGGAGGTTGCTCGAGACGAAGTCGAGCGGCTGCTGGTTGACGGTTTCCTGCCGCGCGTCGCTCTCGACGATAAGCCGGCCGCGCGGCGCAGCGGCTTTCAAGAGTTCGGTCTGCCCTACGCGGCCGACGCGGCCATGACCCGATATCTGGCGGCGTTTCTCTCGGCCCACCGGCACGTGGCGCTCGACCTCGACAACGAATCGGCGGCGAGCGACCACGACCCCGCGCGGCCGGACCTGGTGCTGTTCAACGGCGGGTTCTTTGCTTCGCCCGTCCTGCGCAGGCGACTGCTCGATGTGCTGGGTTCCTGGTTTATGGCTTCGGGCGGCGCGGCCTGGCAGCCCCACGTCCTGGCAAACGACCGGCTTGACCTGGCGGTTGCCCAGGGGGCGGCCTACTACGGAATCGTTCGGCGGGGCGTCGGCGTCCGCATTTCGGCCGGCCTCGCGCGCACCTACTACGTTGGCGTGGGAAGCGGCGAGGGGGAGACGGCGGCGGTCTGTCTGCTGCCGGCCGGCATCGAAGAAGGGCAAGCGGTCGATCTGACGGACCGCAAGTTCGAGCTCACGATCCGGGAACCCGTTGAGTTTCCCATCCACGTGTCGAGCACGCGCCTTACCGACAAGCCAGGAGAGTTGCTCCCCGTCGACCCGGAACAGATGACGTCGCTGCCGCCGATTCGCACGGTGCTGGAGAGCGCGAAGAAAGGAGGCGGGAAGGTGCTGGTCAATTTGCACGCCCGGCTGACGGAGATCGGCACGCTCGATCTGTGGTGCAGTGAAATCGACAGCCCGCGCACCTGGCGGCTGCAGTTCGACGTCCGCGCGGCGACCCAAACCGACCGCGAGATGCACCAGGGGCGTGGCGAAGCCGAGGGGATCGTCGACGAGGAGGCGGTAGAGGCATCGCGAGCCGTGATTCTGACAACATTTGGCGGTGCATCCGGGGACAAAACGGCCGACGCGCACGCACCGGCGGTCCCCCCGCTGCCGGCCAGCGTAGTCAAGCGGCTGGAACAAGCCAGCGGCCTCGGCCGTCGCGACTGGCCGATGACGTTACTGCGCTCTCTGTGGGAAGCGCTCGTCGAAGTCGAGCCGGGCCGCCGCCGCAGCGCCGAACACGAGGCCCGCTGGCTTTATTTGGCCGGATTTTCCCTGCGGCCGGGTTACGGGTTGGCGGTCGACGATTGGCGCGTGGCGCAGACCTGGAGGCTTCTGCAGGGAAAGCGAATCCACCATACTCCGGCCTGCCGGGTAGAATGGCTTATCCTCTGGCGGCGGATCGCGGGCGGGCTGAACGCCGGTCAGCAGCGGGCGCTGGCTGAGCCTCTTCTCGCCGCCCTGCGAGCCGCCAAGAAAGGGGGCGCTTCGCGCCGGCCCGATGTCGGCGCCAGCTCGCACGAGTTGGCCGAGGCGTGGAGGTTGCTGGGATCGCTGGAACTCGTCAGCGTGCCGACCAAGGTCGAGCTGGCCAACGCCATGCTCGACCTCGCGCGGCGCGAAAAGGTGGGCGCCGTGCGCGACGCGGCGCTGTGGGCCACGGGACGGCTCGCCGCGCGCGTACCGATGTACGGACCGCTCAACACCGTGGTCGGTCCCGCTGAAGCCCAACGGTGGATCGCCGCACTGTTGGAGATCGAGAGCCCTCCCGCCTCGGTCTTGTTCTCTCTCGTGCAGATGGCCCGCCGCACCGGCGACCGCTACCGCGACGTCGACGACGCTCTGCGTCAGCGCGTCCTCGGCTGCCTCGATCGACAGTCGGCCCCGCCGCACTACCACGAGCTCGTCTCGCAAGGCGGCCAACTCGACGAGGAGGAAGCCGGACTGATGTTTGGCGAAAGCTTGCCGCGCGGTTTGAGGCTGGCGCAAATTTGACGGTGCACGGCTTACGTCGTGGCCTTCGTGAGCGGCAGGTCGACGATGATTCTCGTCCCCTCCCCTGGTTTGCTCACGATCTTGGCGTGCCCGCCCAGCAGGTCTGCCCGCTTCCGAATCCCCTTCAGACCAAAGCGATCGTCCGAGACCTGCGCTGTGTCGAAACCGATACCCCAATCGCGGATCTCCAGATAGAGAAGCTTGCCGCGCTCGAGCAGTTTGACTTCGGCCGTTGTTGACCGACTGTGCCGCTTGATGTTGGTCAGCGCTTCCTGCACGATCCGGTAGATGGTTCCCTCCAGGAGAGGATCGAGCCTCTCGAACGAAACCCGGTGCTGGTAGTCGATTTGCAGCTCGCCCGGCGCAGCTTGCTCGGCGACAAGGTAGGAGAGGGCCAGCACGATGCCGGCCTCGTCGAGAATGGGGGGGCGAAGGCCGCTCATGACTCGCCGCCCCTCGCCAATCGACCGCCGCACCAGGTGCATGGCCAGCTCGAGCGCTCCGCGGCTTTTGCTCGACAACGGCTTCTTCTCTCCGGCCAGGCATTCGCTGGCCACACACTCCAGGTGCATCAGGCTGGCCGACATATATTGCACCAGGCCATCGTGAATCTCGTAAGCCATCAACTGGCGGTCGTGCTCGTGAGCGCGGATCAACTGCTTCAAGAAGGCCTGTTCAGACCGCAGCAGCTCCTCGGAATGCTTGCGCTGGTTGATGTCCGTCGAGATGCCGCAGAGAGCGGAGGGCGATTCGCGGGCGTCGGGCAGGGGGAACTTGACGGACAGATATGTCTTCTCGGCGCCGTTCAGCCGAACCGTTTCCTCGAACTGGAACGGCAAACCGCTGCGGAGAACTCGTTCGTCGTTTTTTCTCAGGGAGTCGGCCGTCGCCGCGTCGAAAAGATCCCTGTCGGTGCGGCCGACGATTTCATCACGCGCACGGCCGGAAATATCTTCGAAGGCACGGTTGATCAACAGATATTTGCCCATGGCGTCCTTGACGTAGACTACCGCAGGTGTGTTCTCAATCACCGAGCGGAACCGTCGCTCGGTCTCATGAAGAGCCGTCAGCGCCCGCTTCTGCAGCGTCACATCGCGAAATACCAGCAAGACCCCTTGAGGCACGGCGTCTTCGCGAAAGAGGGGGTGGGCACTGACCTTGATCCACAGCGCTTCCCACGTGTCGGGATGCAGAAAGAGGATTTCTTCCCCGTCAACCGACTCGCCGCGCAGAGCCTTGGCAAGCGGCCGCTCGTTGGTCGGATATTGCGTGCAGCCATCCGGCAAGTAAGCGCTGGCGAACCACAGGTCGACCGCGTCGGCCCTGGCCGCATCAATGCCCATGATTTTCGCCCCCGCGGCATTGATGCGCGTCGGCCGACCGTGCAGGTCGGTGATGACGACCCCGTCGTCGAGGGTGTCGATCGCCAGTTCCAGGATGTCAGCCGAGCGCCGGGCGGCCCTCTCATCGCTTTCAAGAGTCGTCGGGCGCGCTCGTTCAAGCGCTCGTTCGAGTTCGACAACACGGAGGCGCAACGACTCGACGTCCGCCAGGCACAAATGTTCTGTTTCGGCCGACATGATGCTTGGGGCGATTGTTGTCTACCCCATGATGGTAATCCGCCGCCAAGGCGCCGGGCAAGCAGAATTGCAGGCCGGTAGCCATCCTATTGTCGGAAGTACCGAAAAAAAGCGTTCTTTCGGCTATCTGGCGTGATGCCGGGACTTGAGCGCCCCGGGACGAAGCGTCCGAAGAATGTACGATGCCAAACTCACCCGCCGCTGATGGCTGGCAGGATTGAGATTTCCGCGCCGTCTGCAAGGGGCGTCGCTAGTCCGCCGGTCAAGCGCGCTTCGCTGTTCCCGACAAACACGTTCACGTGTTGCCGAATTTCTCCTTGCTCAGTCAGCAGGCGGTCACGAATGCCGGGATGTGCCGCGAACAGCGCTTGGAGAGCTTCGTGAAGCGTGTGGCCCGAAGTTTCGACGTCCACCTGACTGCGCCCGCCCGCGAGCGACGCCAGCGCCCGGGGTATCCAAAAGCGGATGGTCATCAGCGGGACCTCTTCCGCACCGTCGCACGGGCGCCTTTGGGTTTGGCCATGTTCCCCTTGGCCTTCTTTGGCGTTGCTCGTTTTCGCTTTTGGGCCGGTCGGGGCACGCCAGGGCCGGCGAGTTCCGCCACAACCGCGCAGGTTACGCAGACGATTTGTGGCAGGCCGTTGAGCGTCTCCTTCCACGTTTTGCCCCCGTCCCTCGAGGCGTACAACTTTCCGCTGCGGGTGCCGAAGTAGATGCCTGCCGGATCGAGCGAATCCGTCGCCATCGCGTCGCGCAACACCGTCTCATACGCACCTTGTTGAGGCAAACCTCGCGTGAGCGGTTCCCAGGAAATCCCCGCGTTTCGTGTACGATAGACCCGCATGCGCCCCTCGGGCGTACAGCGAAATTCATCCGATTCCATCGGCACGATGTAAACGCAGTCTGGATCATGCGGATGAGTGGCCATGGCGAAGCCAAAATCGGATGGCAAGCCGTGGGCGATGTCGATCCAACTGTCGGCGCCGTCGTCGGACCGATACAGCCCCCAATGGTTTTGCAAAAAGAGGCGTTCCGGCCGACCGGGGTGCCGCACGATCTTGTGTACGCATTGCCCGAACTCCGGAAACCGCTCGGGCATGAACGTGACACGGATTCCCCGATTACAGGCTTGCCACGTCCGGCCCCCGTCGTCGGTCCGGTAAACGCCGGCCGCGGAGATTCCGACATGCATGCGCTGGGCGTCGGCAGGATGGAGCAGAACCGTGTGCAAGCACAAACCGCCCAGGCCGGGCATCCACCGCGGTCGATGGGGATGATCGAACAATCCGCGCACCAGCGACCACGATTCACCCGCGTCTTGAGATTCGAACAGCGCGGCCGGCTCCACGCCGCAATAGAGTTTGTCTGGCGTCTGGTCGGCTGCCAGCGTTATCTTCCAAATGTTCTTCAGCGAGAGACCCGATTCTGGCGGAAACTTGACATTCGCTGCCAACGGGTTCGTCCAGGTCTTGCCGAAATCGTCGCTGGAGCGCAGGAAGGTGCCCCACAGTGGACTGCTGGTCGAGGCCCACAATCGATGTCGACCGCCGCGATTGTCGTACGCCAGGGAGTAAACCGCGTGCCCGTGAAAGTAGGGCCCGGCAACGTCCCACTGCTTGCGATCGAAATTGGACCTCGCCAGGAAGGCGCCCTTCGTGGTGCCCAGGAGCAACAGCAGGTCGCCGTTTCTGACGTCGTGGTGCTGGATACCGCGCAACACTAAAGTCCGCGGACCGGCCGGCTCTTCGCGGCGCGGTTCGCCCACGATGGCTGCTGATTGCAGGGTTTCGAGCGTCGAACGAATTTCGCCGGCCCGCTGGAAGCGGTTCTTAAGATCCTTTGCCAAACAGCGCATGATGACCGCGCTGAGGCCGGGCGGCACGCTTGGCGGCAGCGGCTTGGGCAATTCGTGCAAAATCGCGGCGCTCAGCCCGTAGGGGGTGCTGCCGCCAAACGGCAATTCTCCCGTAGCCGCCTCGTAAAGCAGAACGCCAAGCGCCCAAATGTCGCTTTGATAACTGCCCGTTTCTCCGTTCAGAACCTCCGGCGCCATGTAAGGCAACGTGCCGACAATCGCGCGGTCACGCTCAATGGACGCCTGCGATCGAGTGATCGCGTCGACGGTGGTCTTTTCCAGACGGCGGGCAAGCCCGAAATCGAGTACCTTCACCCGCCCATCGTGCGTGATCACGATATTCGCCCCCTTCAGGTCGCGATGAACGATCTGACGATCGTGCGCGTGAGCCAAGGCGTCGGCGATTTGAACTGCGTAGCGAGTTACGGCCTCGGTCGTGAGCTTCGTGCTGCGCGCCAGCTCGTTGAGCGGCCGTCCTTCAACCAGCTCCATGACAAGATAGAATCCGTCATCGAGGCGGCCGATCTGGTAGACGGTGCAGATGTTGGGGTGGTTAAGCGCCGAGGCGGTCTGCGCTTCTCTCAAGAGGTGGTCCTTGCCGAGATGATCCAGCAGATCGGCGGTCAACACCTTGACCGCCACATCTCGGTGCAACTCTTCATCCCGAGCGCGATAAACAACGCCCATGCCTCCCTGGCCGATCTGGGCGGTCAAGCGATATTGGCCGAGTCTTTCGTCGATCATGGCAAGCAGGGTGTTTGGCTGCGCAGAAACATGCGATGTGCTCACGATGATACGAAGCGGTGGCGGCAATTGCACGCGGCTCTTGTCGTAGCCAGCAGCCAACGGCGGGCCGCGGAAGAACGGTGAAGACGCCTCGATCAGATGGAATCGGCTCCGAGATACAAAGAGGCATTGTCCGACAGGGCAAACAGGGGGCACATAGTTTGCACTCCTAGCCGCATGCGCAACGGTTAAGCGACAAAAGGAGAGCGGCATGTCACACATGAAAGGCATCGAGCCAACCGGGGCCGGTTGGCTCACGCGGCTGGTTTACTGGTTCGTGCGCCGCAAGTTTCTCAAGCTCACGGGCGAGGACCGCCTGGTTGAGCCCGTTAAAGTGGCGGCGCACCATCCGCGGCTATTCAGGGCCATAGGACAAATGGAAGGCGCAATGGCAGCGGCGCACTCAGTGCCGGATGAGTTGAAGCTGCTCGCCAGCCTCCGCGCAGCCACGCTTGTTGGCTGCCCGTTCTGAATCGACCTCAACTCTGCCGTGAGCAGGCGCGAGGGGCTCACCGACTGGCAGCTTGCCGAGCTGGCTGATTTCGAGACAAGCACTGCGTTCTCTGAGTTGCAGAAGCGAGTACTACGATATGCCGAGGCGCTGACGCAGACGCCAGCCAGCGTTTCGCAGGAGTTGTTCGATAGTCTCCGCGAGCCGTTCGATCCACAGCAGATGGTCGAGTTGACCTCCGCGATCGCGTGGGAGAATTTTCGCGCCCGCTGCAACCGCGGGTTCGGCATTGAGGCGGAAGGGTTTATGGACGGCGCCGCGTGCCCGGTTCACGTCGTGGCGGGGACGGCAAAACGGTAGGCCAGGCCTTCCCGCCTGATGCAAGTTACGCAATTCAAACGGATCAGATCTGTCCGTCTGGAAGCCTGCCCTTCAGGAGGGCACCGTGGAAACCCGCTACCAGCCCATCGAGAACTACGGATTGATCGGCAATATGCGCACGGCGGCGCTGGTGGGCATGGATGGCTCGATCGACTGGCTCTGTCTGCCGCACTTCGATTCGCCGAGCGTCTTCGCCGCGATTCTCGATGACCATAAAGGCGGTCGGTTCCGCATCGCCCCGGCCTGCCAGCAACTCCGGCACAAGCAGTTCTATTGGCCCGACTCCAATATCCTCGTCACGCGTTTCCTGCACGCAGACGGAATCGGCCAGATCGAGGACTACATGCCGGTCGATGGCGGCGGCAGGGCGCACGACAAATTGATACGCAGGGTCCGCGTGGTTCGCGGCAAGCTGCCGTTCCGGATGGAGTGCCGGCCGGCGTTCGGTTATGCGCGCGCGAGCCACGAGTGCCAGGTGCTCGAGCGGAGTGTCATCTTCTGCGGCGGCGGCTTGCGCTTAGGCATGGCGTCGCCATTTGCCCTGACGCGCGACGGGGACGGCGCTTACGCTGAATTCACCCTCAACGAGGGCGAAAACGCCACCTTCGTGCTCGAGCAGTTGGAACCCGGTGATTTGCCCAAGTGCTGTCCGGGGGTGGCTGAATCGGAGGACATGTTTCGGGCCACGGTCAATTACTGGCGGAGGTGGCTCTCGAAATGCACGTACCGCGGACGCTGGCGCGAGATGGTTCATCGTTCGGCCCTCACGCTGAAGCTGCTCACCTTCGGGCCGACGGGAGCGATCGTGGCGGCGCCGACTTGCAGCCTGCCCGAAGCGATCGGGGGCGAACGCAACTGGGACTACCGCTACACCTGGATTCGCGACGCGGCTTTCACGCTCTACGCGCTGTTGCGAATTGGTTTTACGGAGGAGGCGGCGGCTTTCAAGCATTGGGCGCAGGCGCGCTGGAAAGAGTTTGAAAGCGCCGGCGACGGGCCGCTGCAGCTCATGTACGGCATCGACGGCAGGTCTGAGCTCGCCGAAGAAACGCTCGACCACTTGGAGGGTTACCGCGGCTCGCGTCCTGTACGGATTGGGAACGCCGCCTATCGGCAACTGCAGCTCGATATTTACGGCGAATTGATGGACGCCGCGTACCTCAATAACAAATACGTCGAGCCGGTCGGCTATGACAGTTGGCGGCGCTTGCGGAAGCTGGTCGATTGGCTGTGCGACAATTGGCAACGGGAAGACGAGGGAATCTGGGAGGTGCGCGGCGGCAGGTGGCACTTCGTCTATTCAAAATTCATGTCGTGGGTCGCCCTCGATCGCGGCCTGCGGCTGGCCGACAAACGGTCGTTCCCGGCCGATCGGCAACGTTGGTTGAAGGTGCGCGACGAAATCTACGAAGATGTCATGGCCAAAGGCTGGAGTGCCAACCGCCAGGCGTTTGTTCAATCCTACGGCTCCGACGCGCTCGATGCCTCCACGTTGCTGATGCCGCTCACTTTTTTCATGGCGCCCACCGACCCACGGATGCTGAGCACGATCGACGCAATTCGCCGACAGATGACTGATGGAGGACTGGCGGCTGACGGCCTGATCCGCCGGTACGATCCTCGCGCCGCCGCGGATGGTTTTGCCGACGAGGAAGGGACCTTCAACCTCTGTTCGTTCTGGTTGGTCGAAGCGCTGACCCGCGCCGGTCGCACCGAACCCGCGCGGCTTGACGACGCTCGGCTGATGTTCGAGCAGATTCTCGGTTACGCCAACCATGTGGGCCTCTATTCCGAGCAGACCGGCGCCAGCGGCGAGGCGCTCGGTAACTTTCCTCAGGCTTTTACCCATATCGCATTGATTAGCGCCGCTTTCAACCTCGACCGCGCCTTGGATAGTTCGTCAGGTAACGCTTATCGGTCCGAGCCGGTATAGTTTGTGTGAGACGGCATCGCTGCTACTCCTGCACCGGGGTTCGAAGAGCGGCTAGGATCCCCGGCTCATTAGCCGACCGTCCTGAAGATTTCCAAGTCATCAACACACACCTAATCCATCCACAGAAAGGTGTACCATGAAGATCGTCGTCATCGGCGGCAGCGGATTGATCGGAAAGAAACTCGTCAACAGGCTTCGTGAAGGGGGCCATGAGGTCGTGCCGGCCTCGCCTTCATCGGGCGTCAACACCGTTACCGGCCAGGGCTTGAGTGAAGCGCTTTCAGGCGCGCAGGTCACCGTCGACGTCGCGAATGCACCGTCGTGGGAAGATCAGGCGGTTTTAGAGTTCTTCGAGACGTCGGGGCGGAATCTGCTGGCGGCGGAAGCGGGCGCGGGCGTGCGGCATCACGTGGCGCTGTCGGTTGTCGGTACGGATCGCCTTCTGGCCAGCGGCTATTTCCGTGCGAAGATAGCGCAGGAGAACCTGATCAAAGCTTCCGAAGTCCCCTACACCATCGTTCGCGCCACCCAATTCTTCGAATTCGTGGAGAGCCTTGCGCAGTCGGCGACGGACGGACAAACGATTCGCCTGCCGCCGGCCCTGATGCAGCCCATCGTGTCGGACGACGTCGCGGCAGCGCTGGCCGATGTCGCCGTCGCGGAACCATTGAACGGCATGGTTGAACTTGCTGGTCCCGAACCGATCCGCATGGATGAGCTCGTGCGACGGTTTCTGATTGCCAGCCGAGACGCGCGGCAGGTCATCGCAGACCCGCAGGCCCGGTATTTCGGCATCCCGGTCAACGATCAAAGTCTTACTCCCGGCGAGCATCCGCGCCTGGGCTCAACACGATTTGCGGACTGGCTCAACCGCTCGGCTGCAAAGGCGTAACTTCGGTTGGCTTTTTAGCCCGAACAACGGTGTCAGTCCCTCTCGATGTCGTCTTCGACAAAATGCGGCTTCGTAGTCATGTGAAAGCTGGCCGCGAGTCGGCAAAGCTGACCTCGGCGCGAGGTGCGTAAAGGGTGAGGCGGCGTGGCGGGCTTAGCGCTCGGCCCAAAGCGTGGGCAAATCGACCTCGATCGTTTCGCCCTCCCGCACCTCGACGGTGATCTCGCGCGGACAGCGCGGATCATCCCGCGCGCCGTTGACATACAGGTGGTTCATGCCCGGGGCGGCGCGAATCTCGAATGAGCCGTCGGGTTGAATCATTACCGACTCGACAGCGCCACCTGCGGGGCGCGAAGGACCGTAGAG
This sequence comes from Pirellulales bacterium, assembly GCA_035550375.1. Classification (GTDB taxonomy): domain Bacteria; phylum Planctomycetota; class Planctomycetia; order Pirellulales; family JAICIG01; genus DASSFG01. Next base: position 21,727 of record DASZPH010000120.1, read on the forward strand.
CATGACTGCATCGGCCCAGTTCATCGCCCGCGACGGCTGCACCTGCCGTCCGGTCGAAACGTCCGTTACTCGCCCCTTGATCAGGCCTCCGCGCAGCAGCCGCAGATCGCCAGCGACGGTCACCGCGCCGGCGGTTGTGTTCAACGAATCGAGGGCCTCGACAGTCCAATCCCTGTGCGTTACCCATACATTGTAGTCGGCAAAAGGCACGGACCGAAAGCAGTATCGGCCTTCGGCGTCGGTGATGACTTTGGAACCACCGCTGAGCAAGCAGGCCAGCGCAAATCGCTCGTCGCCGCTCGGCGGTCCGTAGGCGCGGGTTAGCGATGTGTGTGTGGGCTGCAAATGGACGGTCACCCCGACGGCCGGCAGCCCCGTAGACCCGTAGACGACGCGCCCTTCGATTGTCGTCCAGGGAAGGAACCGATTCCGCGCGGGAACGAGCCCCAATGAAGCGGCGGCGATGGTCGCAAACACCACGGCCAAGGTGAGCCAACGGCGGCGGAAGGCACAAACGGTCGCGTAGGTCACCACCCCCAACAAGCCGGCAGTTACGAGAGCGGCCCAAGCTCGCCATCCCCTATCCGACCACAGCCGAGTGGTTGAAAGCCAAAGTGCAACGACCGCCATCAACCCAGCCGCGAGGAGCACTAGGCTGAACGTGCGGAGGTTGTAGCCGAACCCCAGCCGCTTCGATCTCCCAGTTTCGATCACCTGTGTGCCTCATCAACGAAGACTTCGCAGGCAGGCAGCGCTTCTCGCAGCATCTTGGCGCCCGCTGACGTCGCGGACGAGCCGCGTGCGTTCACCTTCTTCAAGTTCTTCAGCGGCACAAGGTGTTTCAGGCCCGCATCCGTAATCTTCGACCGACCGATGTACAGGGCCTCAAGGCTCTCAATGTGGGCAAGTTCCTCCAATCCGGCGTCGGCCACGTTCGTGTTGCCCAACTAAAGCGTCTTGAGGTGCTTGAAAGGGGTCAACTCCTTCAACCCGGCATCCGTGATACCCGTGCAGGAAAGACTGAGCGTCTCAAGGCTCGGAATCTCTTTCAAGACTGCGTCCGTGGCCTTTGTGTTGCCCAACGAGATGAAGACAACCGGCTTGCCGGGATCATTCGCCTCGCGTTCGTAGCGTCCGCCAAGCAGGACGACGGTCTTCAGAGCCGGTTCTTCGGCCATGGCGAGCCCAGCGGCAACCAGAGGAAACGCCATAGTCAGAAGTTTCAATGGATGGATTCGATCTCCAGACATAGCCGGCCCGTTCACTCGTCGATTCTTGGCACGGGACCCACGACGAAATACGGCCGCTTCGGATCGGTCCCCGGATGCAGCCGCGGTTGTGACCAGACCGTTGCTTTCGCGAGCCGCGCTTTGGCCCACCAGCCGGTCATCGGCGCGAATGCAAAGTACCAAGCTGTGTCCTTGCCCTCCTCTCGCTCTTCGAGGAGCAGCAATATTTCGGGATCGGTGTCCTGACAGAACGCGAACACTGCCCCATCGCGCACCGCCTGACCTCGGCCACCGTATCGCGCCACCGGAGTCACCATCAGCCGCAATTGCCAGATCGAGTCTTCCGGATACGCTGGCGGCCCTTTGATCACCTCCGCCCCAAATCGACCCGCCAACTCTTTCATGTGGGTCAGCCGTTTGACGGCGCTGGAATCCGGCGGCCGCGCACCGGGAACAGCCTCCCACCGGATCCCCGACTGCGAGACGTCCCAAACTCGCTTTCCCGCTCGTTCTGCGTGCAGGGGGCCCTCCGCAAGCGATTGGAACTCGTGAAACATGCCCAACTCAGGTCGCCAGAGCATCGTCGCGGCAGCCACCGGCCGTCCCTCCGCCATCCACAGGAACAACGCCGCGTCTTTCGTTCCCGCGATCGAATTGTTCCAGCGGAAGACGGGCTTCTCATTCAGTTCGGCGGTCTGCTCCCTTTTCTCGCCGAGCTTGATCGTGTACGTCCCGGCCGTCTTGGTGAGCAGCCGCAGGTCCGCCGCCTGAGCGTCCTTCTCGCCGACTTGTGAACCCTCGTCAGTCGGCGACTTCTTCTCGGTCGCCGGCCTCGATTGTTCCGCGACGGCAACCATGCCCCACACGTGAACCGACCCCGTCAGCAACAGCCGCATCACCCGTTGAAAAGGATTGGCCATCGAACACTCTCGGCGGGCCTGAAGAATTCCCTGCGCCTTTCACGGTGGGCTGCCCGATTCTCTACAGGGCCATAATAAGACATGGCGTCTTGAATATCAATCTGCCAGCCGGTCAAGAAGAGCCATCCGCATTCACCCACGTCACCACGCACAGATCCCCAGGTTCGAGTCCGGCCCGGAGGTGGCCGCCTGGGTGGGCGATGATAGTATGGGTGGGTTTAACGCCAACCAAATTGCCCGGGGCGTGGAGCTACGATTCCGTATCAGCAAAGTTGATCGAGTGGACGTACGAGCAGAAATTAACCGTTCACCGCATAAGCCGGCTCCGCAGCAACTGTTCGATTCCTGGCTTGTCTTCAGCGCGGACGCGCAACGTAACCGTCATCAATCCAACTCGCAGCACGAGCAGATTCGGACCGCTTGTTCCCCAGCGGAAGCCGCGAATCGATTCGTAGGAAATGAGTTGGAAACCTTGCAGCAGGCCGTTGTCGCAGAGTTCCAGGCAGCCCGATCTCCACCAGAGCCCCAGGCCCGCCAAAGCAGCGACGACTCCGGCTTGAATGGCCACCATGTTAAATACCGGCATCTGGTTGGCCACCGGGATCTCAACAAACGTAAGCAGCGCGACCATTGAGAGCATGAACAGCGACCCAGCCACCGAACAGATGGCCGCCAGAGGGGTAACCGACAGCGGAAGTCGGTACCGGGCGGCACCGGCGCGGCGCTCTTCACGCAGGCGAAGCAGGCAGCCGCCGACAACCGTCGCCACGGCACCGGCGCCAACATTGCCCCAGATTTTGGCCAACGCCCTGCGCTCGTCCGCGGTTCGGTGCCTCAGCCAGGGGCCGATGGCGGCCAGGCAGACGGCAACGGCGGCCGTCGTTAGGAGCATACCGCGCAAGCTGAAACGGACACGTGACTCCAGCGGCGAAGCCGCAAGGTCAGTGGGCGTTGACAATGGCTGATTCACGTGCTGCGCGGAGATTGATATGCGAGCCAGTCACCGACGACTGCGCATTATAGCCGATGGCACACGATAAGGTCCTTTCGCACCGCGGCTCCGCAGCCAGCGACTCAAAGAACGGCCGGTGCCAGAGGGGGCGAAGCGTCCCGCCGCACAGAGGAGGTCGCCTCGCATCCCCCTGCAACCGTCAAACGTCGAGGGCCGATTGACCGACGTAGAGCGAGAGGACCTGGCTCTGCACCTTGATGGCTCGAACCAGGACCCAAATCTGGTCGGGGGAGAACTTTTCCGGGTCGCTCCGGGCCAGTTCCTCAAGCTCCTGCGTCATGGCTGCGTGCTGGTCGGTCGCAGCCTGCAGCCGCAAACCGGTTTGCTTCCAAGCCTCGGCGAGCCGCGTGTCGTCTTCGAGTGCCGCCAGATCGTCGGTCAGGTTGGTGAGTAAAAGGCATAGTCGGGCGACGTCGCGCGGGGTCGACGCCGGCTGCATCCGGTGTATGCGAGCAGCCAGATCTTCGCAGGTGGTCATGCGTAGCCTCGTTCGAGCTGAAAGAGATGTGTTCGCTTTGCGCCGGATGGCCGAGCTAGCCGCGTTGGCGTCGCCGTCGAGATGGGCCGAAAGGCAACCGGCGACGCACGTCGGTCGTCCGACACCGGAACTTTAGGTTTTGACTCGGCCTTGAGCGAAAAAAAGGGTAAGCTGCCTCCTTGCGGGCCGCCCCTCGGCCCGCTCAATCCGTGCAAACCCTACCATCGCTCCTTAACGACCGTTGTCGGATCGCCTTCGTCCTGTGCCGACTCGCGCTGAACTTGAAGCCTGGGACCGCGAGATCGTCTGGCACGCCTTCACACAGATGGCCGAATACGAGCCGCTCTTCATCGAGCGGGGTGAAGGCTGCCGGCTGTTCGACATCGAGGGGAGAGAATACATCGACGCCGTCAGCAGCTTGTGGTGCAACCTGCACGGCCATCGGCACCCGGCGATCGACGCGGCGGTTCGCGCGCAACTCGACCGGATCGCCCACACCACGTCGCTGGGCGCCTCGAACAGCACCACGGTGACCCTCGCCCGCCGGTTGGTCGAGCTGGCGCCAAACGGATTAAACCACGTGTTCTTTTCCGACGACGGCGCCACGGCGGTCGAGGTGGCGCTCAAGATGGCCTTTCAATACTGGCGCCAGCGGCCCGACCCGCGACCCGGCAAAACCTGTTACCTGGCCCTGGGAGACGCCTACCACGGCGACACTTTGGGAGGTGTGAGCGTCGGCGGCGTGGAACGATTTCACGCGCTGTTCGCGCCCTTGCTCTTCGAGGTCATCCGCATCCCCGCGCCCCAAACTTATCGGCTTCCGCCGGGAGTCGCTGCGGAGCATGCGCTGAGCCACTACGTAGGTGAGTTAGAAACCGTCTTGCGGCAACACCATTCGCGCCTGGCGGCCATGATCATCGAGCCGTTGGTGCAAGGGGCGGCCGGCATGATGCTGCACCCGCCGGGCTACCTGCGCGCGGCACGTGAACTGTGCCGCCGTTACGACGTTTTGCTGATCGCAGACGAGGTCGCCGTCGGCTTCGGCCGCACGGGGCGGATGTTCGCCTGCCAGCGGGAAGAGGTCACGCCCGACCTGCTCTGCCTGGCCAAGGGTCTGACGGGCGGATACATGCCCATGGCGGCCACGCTGGCGACCGACGAGATCTGGCGGTCGTTTCTCGGCCGCTACGACGAATCAAAGCAGTTCTTTCACGGGCACACCTACGGCGGCAACCCGCTGGCTGCCGCGGCCGCGCTGGCGTCGCTGGACGTCTTTCAGTCGGACCACGTTTTGGAGCGGTTGCCCGAGAAAATCACCCGGCTGCAGGAACGCCTCGGTCGACTGGCCCAGTCGGAACACGTCGGGGACGTCCGCCAGTGCGGTCTGATCGCCGGCATCGAACTCGTCGCCGACCGGGGTACGCAGACGCCCTTCGACTGGCGGGAGCGCCGCGCGTGGCACGCGTGCCGGAACGCGCGGTCGACGGGCGTGTTGCTGCGTCCCCTGGGGGACGTGATCGTTGTGATGCCCCCGCTGGCGATCTCGCTGGACGAACTCGACCGGATCGCCGAAGCGATCGAGAAGGGCATCGCGGCGGCCTGCCCTTGAGTGGACGGCTACCGCACGAAGGTCGGCAACGCTTCTCCGCCGCCCGCGGGCGGGGGCTGAACATTCCTGGCCGCGGTGGAGGCACGCGGCGAGACGGCTCGTTCGGCAAGGACATCTCGATCTTGCGGTAATCCGCTCTCCGGCTGCAATTCGGTGCCGCTCGGCTCGCCCGAAGCGAAGCCGGGAACGGAGGCGGGAGCGGACGCGATGGCCTGCTCGGGGCCCGCTCGATCGGGCACGGTGAGGGCCACGACCCATTCGCGCGCCTCTTCCATGGCCGGGTTGTATTCCAAGGCCTGTTGGAAATGCTCAAGCGCGGCGTCTTTGAGCCCTCGCTTGCTGAGCAAATAACCGATGTTGTAGTGCGCGATCGCCGGACCGTGCGCATCGGTCAAGTGAGCCAGCGCCTCGCTGGTACGGTTCTGGGCCACAAGCACCATGGCGATGTTGTTGCGGTAGAGCGCGCGGTCGGGCTCGAGGCCGACCGCGCGAGAGAGTGCCTTGACTGCGTCGTCGTACCGCCGTTGCCGGGCATAGCAGAGGCCCAGGTCGTTGAAGGCGATGGCCTCCTTGGGATGGTACTTGGTCGCCGCAAGATAATGCTCGCCCGCCCGCTCGAGCTGTCCCTGGCGATCGAAGTGTCGCCCCAACCCGATGAGCGCCCCAAGATTGTTCGGCTCCAGGTCCAGCGCCTTGCGGAACATGTGGCGAGCCCCCTCGCCGTCGCCGTTCTGTTCCAGGTTTTCGCCCATCGCCACGTAATCGCTAGCCCGCGTCGGGCTGATGCCCGCGGCGAGCGCCGTCGGGTCGTTTTTAGGAGCCGGTTTCTTCTTGGCGACTTGCAGAGCTTTGGAAACCGATTTGCCGAAGCTCGATCCGGCAACGGCATTGGCGAATTTCGTCATCGGATTCGGCTGCGAGACGCCAATCGGGTTCGCAGGCGAGGACTGCCGGAAGGAAGGGAACGACGTGCAGCCCGAGGCGGCCATCCAGCTCAAGGCTGTCACGCTGACGATCAAGGCCTTCTTCGTATGCACGACACGTCTCCTGCGGGTAGTAGCGTTTGAGGTTGCCGGTCTGTTCATCCTCTGCGGTCCGATGGACGCTGCAACCACTGCCGCCCATCGCCCCGGCTCACTAAACTGATAGGTGCATCGTCCGCGTCACGTTTCCTGAACCCTCTCGGCCGGCGATCGACTTGCGCGGGCATGAACGCTCGCCGACCAAGAGGGACGCTTGACTCCGTCGCCGCGTTCTCGCTTAGTAGCCGCCGCCTCCGCCCCCGGAACCGCCCATCATGTTGGTGGTCGTCATCGGCGGCAATCGCGGGTCTGGCATCGTGGCGTTGAAGCGGGTCCCGATCGCGCTCACGCTGTCAGCCGGCCAACCGCGCGGTGGAAGGCTCGTCTCGGCCACAAGCGGTGCCTCCGACACGGTGTGCAGACTGCCTACGAACTCGCCGACGCTACGCCTGCGGGCCATGGTCAGCTCGTCCTGAGTCGCCTGCAAGATGTACACGGTCCGGTGTTGCGGGGGGGAGTAGCTGAGGATGTCGCGCACCTTCAACCTGCCGGCGTCGTTGAGTATGCCGGTCTCGGAGTCGAAGTGTTCGTCCCCCAGCGTGTTCTGAACCCGCCAGCCGTTGTTGATCATCACGGCGAAGGGCGCCCGCACGGCGACTCGATCGGGGACCAGAAATGGGGATGGCCAGCAGTTGTTCCGGCGGTAATCCCGGTGCATGCGCTTGAACAACTCGGCGTGAGCGTGTCCGGGCAGCGCCAACACGATCGCGGCAAGGGCCGCCAGCGTCAATCGTACGAGCATCGTCGTTCCCTCTATTTTTAGGTCCGTTTTTGCGGCACAGGCGCACAAGAGTCGAATTTCGTTGCAGGCCAGCGCGTCGGCGCGACCGCGACGGCCCGAACATTAGCTAGTATCGGGCAAGACGAAGCAGAGACTGCGGCGCCCTTCTTTGCCCCGCGCAACCGCGCCAGCCCCTACCACCGCTACACTCGGCACTCTTTTGTTTACCGCAGGTGCCTGTGCAAAAACTCGAAGGTTCCGTGGCCGTTGATCGTGTGGCCGCCGTTGAAAACCTCGATCGCGGTGCGATCTCCCAGGCCGAGCTGGTCGTAAGTACGGCGGACCTTAGCGTATTCGTGCGCCACCCACTCGTCGGGTGCCACACCGTCGCCATGCCCCCGCTCCACCATGAAGGGCCGCGGAACCATCAGGTTCGCCAGTTCGGCGTAGCTGAAGGTGCTCCCCATGTCGAAGTAGGGCATTTCCCACTCGATGGTGTACATGAAGCTGTAGGGGCTGTGCGTCGAGGCCACCTTGCGGGCCCAGTCGTTGAAGTCGGCCGAGCAGATCGACAGACGATATCGATCCAGAAGGGGCGGCACGCGCACGGCCGTCTCGCCGCCGTAGCTCAGGCCGTAGAAGGCGATCTTTTCGCGGTCGACGAAGGGGAGCGATTCCAGCCAGTTGAGTATCTGCTCGTGCTGCGCCAGGATAAAGGAGAACAGAGACGCCTTGACGCCGTTTGCCTTGCGGCTCAGCCAGCGGTAGCGGTCTTCGCCGCGATACGGGTTGTGGGGCGCGAAAACGATGAACCCTTCGTCGGCCAGCCGTGCGGCGAAGTCGTGGTAGGCCGGCTCATCTCCTTCGATCACGTGCTTCGGCAGGCCGTTGCGGCCGTGCTGACAAACCACCACCGGCCGTTTCTCGCCCGGCTTCAAATCGGCCGGCACGAGCAACACGCCCCAGGCAAACAGGTCGGGCAGCACGTCGAGAACCACCTCGTAGCCCGTCCAGTTTGGCCGCCGGTAGATGGGGCGCGAGCGAGGACGGGAGGCAAGCAGCCGATCGTCGAACTTGCCAAAGAGTTCTCGCCAGGCGTAGTCGCGCAGCGGCCGGGTGCTCGCCGTGAAGGCGTCAACGGAAGCGGCGTTCACCTTGCAGAAACGCTCGCGCGCCAGGTGTGAGTCGTTGACCAGCGCTTGGACATGATCTTCCAAGGCCTTTACCTGGCGGCGCTGCCGCTGGAGAGGGTCAAATGCGCCCCGGGAGTCCGTTAGTGTTGCGGGCGTTTTTTTCTTCAAGTCAACGCGCAGCTCGCGGCAAAAGGCCTCCAGAGACTGTGAGTCCTCCTTGGCCGGCCCGGTCGTGTCCTCGGCATCGACGAGCCGGCGCGGCTGCAACCTGTCTGGCACGAGACCTTCGATGCGTGCGAACTCGGCGGCCACTTCGCTCCAGTCGGGCGCCTGCAAACGTCCGTGAACGCCGTCGAGCGGAACGCCGTTCACCTGGGCCGGCGTCGTCGTCTGGCGGTCGACCAACTCCGGCCCCTTGCGATACTCGATCGTCAGACTTCGCGGAGCGATGAGGCTGGCGATTTCTGCGTCGCCAAATTCGTGCAACAGGGCCCACACGTTTCGATAGAGGGGTTCTTCGGCCACGCGCTGCCGGCTGCGAAAATAGCCGCTCACCAGCGTCGAGTCGATGCGGCGATCGACGGCCGCGGCATACAGGGCCAGGAGTCCGCCCTCGCCGTAGCCCGCGACGCCGCATGGGGGAGCGTCCTGCCGGCCGGAACGGGCGGCAAACCAATCGACGGCCGCGAGCACTTTCTGCACTTCGTAACCGATGACGTGGCGGCCCATGTGATAGGCCTGCCGATAGATCCACTCGCGGTGTGAGTAGCCGGGGTTCGGCCGCCCGCTGATCGGGTTTCCGGTGAAACGAGTGGTTCGGTCGACGAGCGTCGGCACGACGACCAGGCAGCCCGAATTCGCCAGGATGGAAGCCCATTGCATCGCCGGTTCCACTCCCGGCGCGAGCCCGACGAGTTGTTCGGGCGTCTGGTCGGCGTCGCCCATAACCACAACGCAGGCCGCGGGTCGCTCCGACGGCTCCAACAAAAGTCCTTCACCCCACACGCCGTCAAGCACTGGCCAGCGGACCTGGTGAACGCGGTACGACGAGGTGGCGGCAACCAGTGCCGGGCAGTCGTCGTCTCCGAACCGTTCCATCGCCGGCAGCAATCGCTCGTCACGCATGCCGATCTGTCGGGCAAAGCGGCCGCGGTTCGGCTCAATCGACTTTTCGTAAGCCTCCGGCGACGACACGTCGCGCCGCCAATGACGAGGTCGAAGCAGGACGGACTCTTGAATTTTCCGGTCGATGAACCGGTGCGCGCCGTCGAGCATCCGCGCCGAGAGATCGCCCTCCCACGTGAGCGGCTCGGTGTCCGGCAGACGATCCGTTTCGTCGGCCCCAGCCCATACCGGCAAGCAAGCAAGTGCCAAGAATACGTATCCACATGGCGGACGGACCGGGTGCATCGCGGAACTCCTGGTGCTAAGTGAAGGCGGGTGGCGTGCCGCCCAATCGTAATCGGGCCGCGTCAGAACGGCAAAGCGGTACGAACGGCGCAAGCGTTACGGGGTTCACCGGGTTGCTTCCCGCGGCCGGCGAACTAGGCTGGAGTGTAGAGATAGCCTGGAAAGGCTCGCGGCGGCTTTTCACATTTCGGGAGTTCTCCCGAAGCCGCGGGTGCGACCGGGCAAAACGGTCAGCCGATTGCGGCACGTCCCCGCGGTCTGGCCGCAACGTCACGTCACATCGCAATTCGCCCTCTGTTCGAGACCCGTGATGCTGCGCATCCAACCGATCGGTTATGCGCCCTTCGCCCTCTGGTACGAACCGCTCAGCATCAACTGGTGCGAAGCGGAAGCCGTCAACAATTGGTGCGAAGCGGAAACGATCGACACTTCGCCTTGGCGCTTCGACCCCATCTGGGAGATCCAAGAAAGCGCCAATGCGCTGATCGACGAGGATTATTTTTGGCTCTCTGGCGATAAGCCGCCACTGCAGAACCTCAGCTCGGCGCTGACGATCGAAAATGCGCTCTTCCAGCGCAACCTGTTGTTGCAGTGCGGTGTGGGCTACGAACATGTCGGCATGCTGGTGGTCTATGGCCAATACTCGGGCAAGGGGGCCTCTTTGCAGGCCGTGATGCCCGCCGTCTGGGCCAGCGCCGAATATGCCAAGCTCGTCGACAAGAAACGGTCGCTGCTGAACCTGCCCTCGTCGGCCGACGACGGGTCGCCGTGAGACCGCATCGGTCGACTCAGGCGTGATCGGTTCTACGACCACGGGTCGTCGTCGCGCTGCATGCGGTTGCGCCGCCGGTTCCGAAGAAACCGCCCGACCGACACGGAAAATGCGACGAGGATCGTCACACCCAGCGGCGCGGCGGCACACAAGAGCATCAGCCAGAACTGATCGGCCTCGTTGGCCCGCAAGACGGCTCCCCAAAGGGCAAAGGGGACGCACAGGAGCATGAGCGTGCCCAGCAGGGCTCCCAGGCCAAACTGAAAGCGCGGGGCGGTCCTTTGCGGCGACGGATTCGGATTGGCCGGTTCGGCCATCGCACTCTGCCTCGTCATGGCGGCACGCACGTGGGCGAGCCTTCTTAAAAAGCCGTGCGCGTTTGCCGGCGCGCGGCGCAGGGAAAGCAGGCTGGTTCTTATGTCCACGCTAAGCAAGTATAGCAGCCTGCGTCCATCCGCATCGGCTTGTTCTTCACATGCGGGAAGTGCGGATTCTTCGTGGCACGCGCGCCTAATGGCGATAAAATCAGGTGACACACTTCGCAAAGGGCTCTCGCATGGCGACCGTCGAAAAAGCTGTGCTCCGCGGTGAAAGCCGGATTCTGCTTTCGGGCGTTTCGTGGGAACTCTACGAACAGTTGCGCGAAAACGAGGACAACTGGCACGTCACATGGACCGCGCCTGACCGGGGCGGCCGTCGTCCGTTGTGCTCCGAACTCTCACGGGTGCTGCTACTTCAGGGAAGCCGCTGAATGCGCGACACCAACTCGGCGTGACTCAGTTCGCGATCGGTCGGCACCATCAGGTAGCAGGCCGGTTCACTCGAGCAGTCGAGAATGATCTGCACGTCGTTGGGGACGCTGTAACCTTCCGGACAGGGCTCGTGGCCGTGGATGAGCACTTTGGCCGGCACCATTTTGGCAAACGCGCGGGCGTTCTCCGGCCGGTAGTCCCGCCCCCAGACCAGGTCGAACACGTCCCCCTGCTCGATCAAATCGGCCGGCTCCAAGTCACGCGAGAAAATCGTGCGATCGAATGAGCGGTTGTCACTGTGCTCGGGCAAGCTGTGGCAAACGAAGATGCCGCCAGGCAGGCTCACCCCCAGCGGGCAACTGCGAATGAAATCGTTGTAGGCTTCTCGCACCTGCTCCGACGCCGCGCCGTACATCTCCTGAATGCCCAAGCGGAAGAGCAGGTTGAGCATCTTCTTCCCCTTGATGATCGGATAATCCGTCAACTCGGCCAGCTCATGGTTGCTGAGGAGAAAATGGACGCGGTTGGGATAGGTGGCCTTGAGCTTCGCCACGTCCTCCAGCATGCCGTGCGACATGCAGCCGCCGTTCGACGGATAGCTCGCTCCCCCGTGGCAAACCTCCTGCAGAATGAGGTGCCGTCGCGTCTGCCGCTCCAGATCGGCGATCTTCTTGATCGCGTTGAAGTTCCGCCGGTTGCCGTGCAGATCGGCCGTGATCATCACGTCGCCCGCCAGTTCGCTCGTCAGGGTGACAATGTTACCCTCGCGGCCGGGCGTCTTCAGGTTGGCCTCCGTCGCGCGGCGAAAATTGGCGATCACCTGCTCAATGTAAGCGGCCGTAGCAACCATTTTGAAAGAGGTCTTGGTTTTGGGTTAAGGTCTTAGGTTTTCGGTCTTTGGTCTTCGGTTCCAGGTCGAACGTCACGCCGGCGTTGCAGACCTAAGTCCCAAAACCCAAGACCTAAGCCCTTTTCAAAGTAAATGTCTGGCCTTTATTTCCAGGTAACTGTTAATCAGAGGGGTCGTCAAGTTTTCCGGATAGACGTCGAGCGCCAGCACGCCCTTTGCGTCCAAGTCGGCGAGAACCTGGCTGCGCCAGCTCAGAATATCTGCGGCAACGGCGGCCTGGTAGAGCGAATCTCCCTCGGGCGATGGATTGTCGGCCGGGTCGAACAGCCGATGGTCTCTCAGCAGCACGCCCAGCGGCAGGTGTTTGCCCGAAAAACTCTTCAGGTAACGCCCCACCTGGTTGGCGTTCACCTCGTCGATCAGGTTGCTGATCAGCACCAAGAGGGAGCGCTTGCGGCAGTGCGAAGCCAGGTAGAGAAAAGCCTGGTCGTAGCGCGATTCGACCAGCCGCGGGAATCGGTCGAAACCGGCGTGCAGCAACCGGTTCATCTGGTGCATGCCCCCGGCCGGCGGGACGTAAGTGTGGATCTCGTCGGAAAAAGAGAGCAGTCCTACCGAGTCGCCGTGCGCCAGCGCCACGTAGCTCAGCATGAGCATCGAGTTGAGGGCGTGGTCGAGCAGGCTCAGCCCGCCCGACACGTTGGTCATCATCCGCCCGCAGTCGAGCAGGAAGATCAGCCGCTGGCTCTGGTTGGCCTGAAAATCCTTGACGGTGAGCTTTTGGCGCCGGGCGGTGGTCCGCCAGTCGATGTGCTTGTAGTTGTCGTCGGGCGTGTAGTCTCGCAGTCGCTCGAATTCGTTGTCCTGGCCGATCTTTCGCGTGCGTCTCACGCCCAGCAGGGTAAGCCGATTCGTCCGCGCCAAGAGCGCGTATTCCGAGACCTGCTTCATGTCGGGGTAGACGTGAATCGTGCTCGTCACGTCGTAGTCCAGGAACCGTTGCCACAAGCCAAAACGGCTGCGCACCCGCAGGTGGGCCGAAGGAAGAACGAAGGAACCCCGGCGCTTGCTGTGGCATTGGTAGTTCAAGACTCCCCGGCTGCGAGCCGCCAATGCAAGCCGAAACTCGGCCGGCTTGGGGTTCAGTTCGTCCGGCACGCCGTCGCGCACCCAGACGAAACGCTCCAAGGCGGAATAGTTGGAAACGATCAGCGTGACCGGGTGAGCCTGCCCCAGCGAGGCCACACGACCTGTTTCGCGATCGATCGAAAACGATTTGCGGCGTGGTAGCGACAGCAGGTCGGCCGCGGCTGCCAGGCCGACCAGCGCGTCGAGCAGCAACAAGGGATACCAGGCGGTCGTATCGCGCGAGATCCGAGGCAGCAACAAGACGAGCGACAGGCCGGCGGGCAGCATCGCCAGGTACAAAAGGGGGCGATGCGGAAAGATCCGAAACCAGTAGGCGAGCACCCCGAGCGCAACGAGCACCAGCGAAACTCGCACGAAGTAGCCTAGTACGCCGCTTGCGCCGACCATGAGAACAACCACCACGCTGCCGCCAAGCAGCAGCCCGGTGGTCAGCGGCACGACTGCCAGCGGCCAGAACAGCTTCGGTTGCTCACCGTAGCGCAGGTAGAGCCAGCGAGCGAGCGCCAAGAGAGCCGCACCCGCGACGGCCGAGAGTAAAGGATCACCCCACGGTGCCACAACGTCAGCCAGAATGACGGTCACCGTTCGCATCTTCGTCGTAGTCCTGGCTGTACGCTTTCGCCTCCAGCCGCCGTCAGCAAGCTTGCAAAATGCTGCCCCATGCGCCACCGCGGGAGCACGGCAGGCAACTGCCCGAGGCAAGGATTGTTTCGACTAACCGATGGTTGCTTCATCGCCCTCGATCGATACCTTCAAACGGTTGCGGACGATCGCTCGCAGCCCAACTAGCGGCAGTCGAGTAATTGCCGGATGACCTTGAGGGAACACCGCGATTCCGTCGGGAAGCCTCAATCGGTGACCTTCAAGTTCGACGTCCGCCATTGCCACGGGCACTGGTACGCCGTTAACTCGCGTCGTTCGCACGCTCAGCAAGGAGAAACCAGTCCAACTGTGAAGCAATGCCTCGCTGATCGAAAAATTGTGGCTATGCCCGGTGTCCAGCACCGCAGGGAATTCACCGCTGATTTGTCGACCGACGCAAAGCCTCACGGTCACAATCAATTGAAACGCGCGAACCAGCACGGGACCGGTAGGACTAGGCGCTGTGGTCCTGTGCTGAGGGATTTGAATCTTCGCCATCATCGAATTCAAAAAAGGACGGGTCGATATCTTCCGCATCGAGTGCGGCACGCGTCGCCTCGTACTCGGCTTTCGAGATTAGATAGAAGACGTGATCCCCGTCATGGATTTCCACGGGCTTGCCGGCAAGCACAGCCTGACGTTGTTCTTCGGTCAGTTGGGCGAACATGGTTGGTCTCCTCGCCTATTATTTTACACCGCGCCGGCTGCCACGCGAGCCGAGCTCGGCGTTGGCTTGGCGCGAGTCAGCATCGACATGGACCCTGCCACCTCCCCGGACATGGCAGTCTCGCGACGCAATCGGACCTGCCCTGGCTGCGGCATGGGCCTTTTAGGTCCTGCCGAGCAGACGGGAGGCTTACACGACAGCTCCGTCACAGCCGAGGCACCTCGACGGAGCGAATCAGCTCTTCCAACAACTCGTCGACGCGCCGCCCCTCGACCTCGGCTTCGGGGGTGAGCACGACGCGGTGCCGCAAGGCGGGCAAGGCAATCTCGACCACGTCGTCGGGTACGGCGTAGTCGCGCCCGGAAAAGGCGGCCAGCGTGCGGGCGCCGTGCAACAGGGCGATTCCGCCGCGCGGCGACGAGCCCAGGTAAAACTGCGGCCACTGCCGCGTCAGCCGCACCAACGTGTTGATGTAGTAGATCAGCTTGTCGTCGACGTGCACCTGGCTGCAAGCGGCGGTCGTGGCCAGAATCTCGGCCGGGTTGGTGACGGTCTCCAACTCGGCCAGCCGGGCGTCGAAGTCGACCTCCTGCCGGTGCATCTTCAAGATGTCGGCCTCTTCCTCCGTCGACGGGTACTCGACCTTGATCTTGAACATGAAGCGGTCGAGCTGCGCCTCGGGAAGGTTGTAAGTTCCCTCCGATTCGATCGGGTTCTGCGTCGCCAGCACCAGAAAGGGGCGTTCCAGTTTGTGGCTGACTCGCTCCACCGTGACCCGATACTCCTGCATGATCTCCAGCAGCGCGGCGTGCGTCTTGGCGGGCGATCGGTTGATCTCGTCGGCGAGCAAGAGTTGCGTGAACACGGGCCCCGGCAGGAAGCGAAACTCCTGCGTCTTCATGTCGAAGATGGGCGACCCCGTGATGTCGGAGGGCATCAGGTCGGCGGTGAACTGAATGCGGCCGAAGGCGCAGCCGAGAATGCGGCCCAGCGCCCGCACAAACAGCGTCTTGCCCAGCCCCGGCACGCTTTCGATGAGGACGTGTCCTTGGGAGAACAGGGCTACGAGTGTGGAACTGACCAGTTCGTCCTGTCCCACGTACACCTTGCGCAGCTCGTGGGCGATTCGCTCGAACAGCCGTTGGACGGCGGCAAACGCCGGATCCGGGGCCGCCTCCGAACGGTCGCCGTTGCGGCCCTGCCCCGCCTCGGGCCGATCACCGGACGGTTCGCCGCCCGGCGTCGCGGCGGTGTCCGTGCGAGGCTGAGATTCAACGGGGGGGTCGAACGTGCTCTCGTTCATTCGTCTCGCGGTGTTGGGCTTGTCGGGTGCTGGGTGGATTGGGGGTCGGCCGGCGTCGGTACCGTTTGCGACGCCGAGCGGCGAAACCGTCCCGGCTCGCGCCGCACCGTCTGTTGATAATGCGCCACGCGCTGGGCCGCGTAGACCCGGTCCTGCGTTCGGGCAAGCAAGGTCCCCAGCGCGGCGACGTGCCGACCGAAATCGGCCAGGCCGGGAGGGGTCAGCGGCCGAGGCCGCCCGAAGATCGGCAATCGACTGTAGCAGAAGATCAACCCCAACGCACCCAGTTGCAAGAAAATCGCATTGAAGGGCCAAATAGCGAGGATCTCCAGCGCGGTTCGGGCCCGCTCGGGCGGCTCGTCCTCCCAGATAGGCGGGCCGCCCGAGCCGCTTTCCAGAAACACGACCTCCTGCGGCGCCTCGCCAACTTCTTCGATGAGCCGGGCGGCCAATTTGCGGTTCTCGTGGTTCACTAGGGGAAAATTGACTACGAACGAGCCGTTCACGACCACGATCAGGCGGCCATCGTTGTCCGCCTCTTGGCTGCTCACAATCGCGTCCCCCTGCGACTCAAGCAGCACTTCGGCATCGTGGGGGGGCACGAGCCGGCCGTTCAGCTCGACCTCAATCTTGCTGGCGTCGACGCCCTCGGTCCAATGGTCGGCCCCCTGGAGCGTCGTCACGGCACGCTGCTTGCGCGTGCCTTGCGCGACGAACCACTCGCAGTCTTCGTCGTTGGGCATCTCACCTCGCGCGGTGAGATACTCGTTCTGATCTCGCGCCAGGCGCCGCATCATCTCGGCCCGTTGTGCGGGCGTCGCGGCGGCTTGGACGGCCCGCCAATACGAGGGCGCAGCGTCGTAGTCGCGGCCGATGTAGACCAGGGTGCGGTTGCTCCCGTGGCGCCACCAAGCGTCGAACCATTGCCGCACGGCCTCCGAAGGGGGCTTAAAGTCGTCGGGCGCCCAAACGATGCAATCAGCCGTCTCGTAGACGCGCGGCGAAAGTCGCGTGGCGGTGGTCACGTGGTGACCGGCCGATTCAAACATCCGCGCAAGAACGGCCGTGCCGTTGACGCTGTCGCCCGCGTCGATTCCCCAGCGCCGTCCGTAGGTGGTCTCGATGCCGTCCTCGCAACCGGCGAGCGTCAAGGCGGCCAGCGCAACCAGAGGCCAGACGATGATCTTCGACATCCCGTTCGGCAAGCACGATCGGCGAAGATCGACTTCGCGCGCAAATCGCGTCTGCCGCCAGCACCGGACCGCCGCGTCCACGATCATGGCCGGGCCTGCTGGGTGACGAAGGACGTAAACTGCCCGAGCTGGTGCCAGACGGCTTCGAACCGAGCCCGGTCCAGGACGTGGCCGCCGAAAAAAACCTCCTCGAAGGCCACCATCGAGCGCTCGATGATCTCGCGCAGCGACGGCTGGCGGCGCAGGTCGCGCAGGTACTGGCGGTTGGTCTTTCCCTTGGCCAGGCGAATGACCTGATGGCGGTCCATCTCCACGAGTTGATAGCTGAACAGGTAGACCATCGCCTCGCCGTACTTCCCTGCCTCGTAGAGTCGCCGTGCCTCGTCCAGGAGGTCGATGTCCCGGCGGCGAATACGGAAAGGCAGAGCTTCGATCCGGGCCGCGTCGTCGACCGCGGCCTGCCGCACCCGAGCCGAGTCGACGGTGACGACCGTCTCTTCGCGGTTCAGATACGCGCGCATCAAGAGCCAGACGAGGGCCACGAGCGCCGCCGTCAGGACGAGGATCGCCAGCCACTCGCCGATGCCGATTCCGCCCAGGTTCCAAGATGGGAAGTTGGATTTCCGGTTGCTCGTCGTGATGTTCCACGGCACGTCGACGTGGACCGGACGTGGGGCGTCCGCCTGTTTGTCGTACCAGGGAAAGCGTTCGCGGTCGAGCGCTTGCCGGCCCTGTTCGACGCCGTCGGCCTCATCCGCCGCGGTGCTCAAGGGCGGCGGCGCGAGGGCGACGCCAAGCACGGCGAGCAAGGTTGCGCCAAACAACTGTCGTGAAGTCACCATTAGCAAACGAAACCGTGGTTTACCGATAGCACCCTTGATGGTCGCATAAAATGCCGCGAGATGCCACTGGCGGGGGAGATGTGCCAAACGCCGTGTGGAGCGGGTCGGGGTGAGGGCCTGGCGCAAAATGGGAGGTTAGAATATCGAATTCGTAAGTAACGCATAGCGTGCTTTGAGTCCACGGCGGCTCCGTCACGCGACACTCGCGTGCCGCGGGCGAGGAGGGTATGATTTGCGGCATGAGCGACGAGATCTACAGCCCCGGTCTGGAAGGCGTGGTGGCCGGCGAAACGGCCATCAGCACGCTTGCAGGGGGCCTTCAGTATCGCGGCTACGCCGTCGAGGAACTGGCGACGGACAGCACCTTTGAAGAGGTGGCCTACCTCATCCTGCACGGCGAACTGCCCAAGCCGGCCGAGCTCGACGCCTTTCGCGGGCGTCTGGCGGTGGCCCAAACAGTCGAGCCGGCGATCCTCGAAGTTGTGCGGCTGCTGCCGCCCGAAGCGCCCCTGATGGACGTGATGCGCACGGGTGCAAGCCTGCTCGCCCATTGGGACAAGGAAGCGGCGGACAACAGCCACGATGCCAACCTGCGGAAGGCGGAGCGGCTCGTGGCGCAACTGCCGGTCATCATGGCGGCCCGGCAACGGCTCGTGGCGGACAAAGAGCCTGTCGCAGCCGACGGGAAGCTCTCGCTGGCGGGCAACGTGCTGTGGATGTTGAATCGCGAGCGGCCGTCGCCCAAAGCGATCAAGGCGATGGACGTTTCGCTCATTCTTTATGCCGAGCACGAATTCAACGCCTCGACTTTCACGGCCCGCGTCGTCGCCTCGACCCTGAGCGATCTGCACTCGGCCGTCACCGCGGCCATCGGAGCCTTGAAGGGCCCACTGCACGGCGGCGCCAACGAACGAGTGATGGAGGTGTTGACGGAAGTCGGCGACTCGAAGAACGCCGACGGCTGGGTGCGCGAGGCCCTGGCGGCCAAGCGCCGGATCATGGGCTTCGGCCATCGGGTCTACAAGTCGGGCGATCCCCGGGCGGTCTACCTGAAAACGCTCTGCGGCGAGCTGGCTCGCGAGACCGGCCACGAAGATATGGAGCGGATGGCGAACGTCATCGAGACGGTCGTGCGACAGGAGAAGAACCTGCCCCCCAACCTCGATTGGCCCAGCGCCCGGCTATATCACTACCTGGGACTGCCGATCGAACTTTACACGCCCCTGTTTGTCGTCAGCCGCGTGGTCGGCTGGAGCGCCCACGTGATCGAGCAACTCGACAACAACCGGCTCATTCGCCCGCGATCGCGGTACACCGGCCCCGCCCGACGGTCGCTCGTTCGCTGACGCGGATTCATCGCGATAGGAACGCCAACCCGCATCGCATCGGAGCGCCGAGCCCACCTAATGCCGGCGCTGAGCCGTTCCCTCTTCGCTGCACGCTTGACATGGCCTTCGCAATCGGGTTTGCTCGTTGTGATCGACCCTCCGTTCGCTCCTTGCGCTTTGCCTCTTTACTCCCCCCATCCTCCTCGCTTGCCATGACCATCGCCGCGACTCTGGAAAAACTGGCCCGCTTCGATACTCCCACGATCTGCAACGTCATCGAGCTGTTTGACTTCTGCCCCCGCAACCGGGGCTATATGGACGGGCGCATCCGCGCCAATTTCGCTCACCTGCCGCCCATGGTGGGTTTCGCCAGCACGGCCTGCTTCCGTAGCGACGCCCCGGCGGGAACCGGGGACGCCTACGGCAGCATGGAACGGCAGGTGGCGGGGTTCGCTGAGTTGCCGGGCCCGGCCGTGGTCGTTTTTCAGGATCTCGACGATCCGCCTGTGGCCGCCACGTTCGGCGAAGTCATGTGCTCGACCTACAAGGCCTTCGGATCGGTGGGCCTGGTTACGTCGGGCGGCGGGCGGGATCTGGAGCAAGTTCGTGCCTTGAACTACCCGGTTTTCACCGGCACGACGATCTGCTCACACGCCTACTGTCACATCCTGCATATCGGCATGCCGGTGCGTGTGGGGGGCCTGGTGGTGAAACAAGGCGACTTGCTGCACGGCGACGCCAACGGGGTGACGGCCATTCCCATCGACCTGGCGTCGGAGATCGCCGACATCGCGGGGGAATTCGTGGCGGCTGAGCAGGTGGTGCTCGACTATGTGCGCTCGCCCGGTCCAAAGACGCCCCAGGGATTGACCGAGGCACGAAAAGAATTCTCATCGCTCGTGGCCAAACTGACGAAGCGCGCTACGACGGCCCGCGGCGATCGCGTGTGGCGAGTGGGGTAGACTTCATGAGGACAATCGCCCGATTTGCACGGATGGATTAGTTATGACGTTGCCCGAACAGCCGATCTGGCATTACACGATTCGCGATTTTTTTGCCGGCATTGTTCGCGACGGGGCAATCAAACCGGCGGCGGCCTTTGCCGGCGGCCAGGCGCGACCTGTGGTCTGGTTTTCGACCAACCAGGACTGGGAACCGACGGCGGCCAAAAACCTGACGTGCGCCGACGGTTCCGTCCGTTTGCTCCAGCGCGACGAGCTCTATACGATCGGAATCACCCCGCTGCGTATTGGTGCGCTTCCCGGCGTCGCGCCGCACACCTGGCACGACTACAAGCGCTTGGGGGAGATGCCGGCCAAAATATCGAGCAATGTTGTCTCGCTGGCGGCGCGGCTCAACTCCAAGCCGAGTTGGTGGTTTGCCACGTTCGACCCCGTGTTGCGCGACCAATGGGTGAGTGTCGAGCATTTTGACGGCTGGCAGTGGAAGCCGATGCCCGCCGGTTCCTGGTAGGCGTCCCCATGGCTCCCGCGACCACGCCGATCGACACGCGCATCGAAATCGTCACGCCAGAAAACATCGCCTTTCAATATCGGGTCGCCGGGCCGTTTCGGCGCCTGCCGGCCTACCTGATCGACGTGCTGATCCGCACCGGCATGGTCTTTTTGGGATTCCTCGT
Source organism: Pirellulales bacterium (assembly GCA_035550375.1). GTDB lineage: Bacteria > Planctomycetota > Planctomycetia > Pirellulales > JAICIG01 > DASSFG01. The sequence goes on from DASZPH010000120.1 coordinate 42,458, forward strand.
GTTGACTTTCGCCTTCGGCGTCATAGGCCAGCAGGGCTTGGGCGTGGGGTTGGCCCTGGTTTGCTACTTCTTGCTCGATTGGTTTTACGGCGGCCTGTTTGAGACGTACTGGAACGGCCAGACCCCGGGCAAACGGATGATGCGGATCCGCGTCGTCTCCGACGAGGGACAGCCGATCAACGGCTGGCAGGCCGTGCTGCGCAACTTCCTGCGTGCCGCCGACGCGCTCCCCTGGGTCACGGCCTTCCACGCGGGGGACGTGCCGGTGCCGTTTCAAACCTATTTGCTCGGCCTGGTGACGGCCGCCATGAACGACCGATATCAGCGCCTGGGCGACCTGGCGGCCGGCACGATGGTGATCATCGAGGAGCCGCAACGGCACTACGGCATGGTGCCCATGAACGAGCCGGAGGCGATCCGGCTGGCGGGTGAGTTGCCCGCCGGGTTTATCGCCAGCCGCGGACTGGCGCGGGCGCTGGCGGCTTACGTGCAGCGGCGGCAGACGTTCCCCTGGCGTCGGCGGATCGAGATCGCCATGCACGTCGGCGAGCCCCTGCGCGAGAAGCTGGGACTGCCTTCCGATGTGAATTACGATCTGCTCTTGTGCGCTCTATACTATCGGACGTTCATCACCGACCGCACCGACGAAATGCAGCGACCCGCCGCGGCGCTGCCGGTGGCGGTCAACTAGTGCCGTGTCGAGTTGGGGAGCTTCGAGTTCGACTTCGTCATCGTTTGACCGGAGCGCAAAAAGCGGAACTCCTGCATGCACACAGCACCCGACCGCGACGCACTCGCGAAACGAACAAGATAAAAAGCCACACCCGCGCCGAGCCGGCTCATGAAGGTCGCCGATTTTCTTCAGTCACGCCGCGACAACTGGCGAGAGCTGGAGCGCCACTGCCTGATGCTTGAAAACCGCCGCGCCAAAAGCCTGGGGCCGGCCACCATAGAGCGGTTCGGGGCACTGTACCGGGCGGTTTGCGCCGACTTGGCCCTGGCGGACGCCTACCAATTGCCCCCCAACACGGTCCACTATCTGCACCAGTTGGTCGGGCGGGCCCACAATCAACTCTATCCGAGCCGCACCTTCGACTTTGATACTTGGACCAACGAACTGCTGGTAGAAATTCCCCAGCGGCTGTTTCGCGACAAATCGGTTCGGCTGGCCTTCGTCGTCTTCTGGGGGACTTTTCTGGCAGCGATGGGCACCAGCTACGTCTCGCCTAAATTCACCGAGGCGCTGATCGGCAAGGAGATGATGCACATGATGGAGGAAATGCACGCCGAGTCGGCCAACGGGCGCGCAATGCAAACGAACTCGCTCATGGCCGGGTTTTATGTGCAGCACAACGCCAGCATCGGTCTGACGTGCTTCGCGGGGGGCTTGGTGCTGGGGGTGGGAGGGCTTTTCGTCACGGTGGCCAACGCGGCCCAGTTGGGCGCCGTTTTTGGCCACCTGGCTACGGTCCCCTCCGGCGAGAATCTGTTCCGCTTCGCGACGGCACACGGCCCGTTTGAACTGACCGGCATCGTCCTCGCGTCGGCGGCCGGCATGCGGCTGGGTTTCGCCATCATCGACACGCGCGGTATGACGCGGGGAGCCTCCCTACGACTGGCGGCCAAGGAAGCCGTGACCAGTGTCTCTTTCAGCGTCATCCTGTTCTGCCTGGCGGCTTTCATCGAAGGCTACATCTCGCCTTCCTCCCTGCCCTATGCCGTGAAGGCTTCGGTAGCCGTCGTGTCGACCTGCCTCTTGCTGTTTTACCTGGTGATCCTCGGCTACCCGCGGGGCGAGGTCGATGCAGCTTGATAAGACGCGCGTCGCGATTCGCGAGCGAAGCTTCATCGACATTCTCGACCTGGCGCTGGCCCTTCTTCGGGAGCACGCCGGTCCGCTCTGCCTGGCATGGCTGGCGGGAGTTGCGCCCGCGGCCCTTTTCAACCACTGGCTCCTCAGTGACTCGTTCGTCGAGGGTGCTTTCGACTACAGCGACCTGCCCGGTTACCTCTTCGTCATGTCGCTTTTGATCTGCTGGGAACTGCCGCTGGCGACCGCGCCGATCACCCTTTATTTGGGCCAGGCCCTCTTTGTCGAGCGGCCCAGCGCCGCCCGGCTGGCGAAAGATTTCGCGAGTTCGCTTCCGCAGATGATTTTGTATCAGCTCGTGCTGCGAGGCGTGTTGATCTGGATGGTGATCACGATCCCCGTCCTGTTTGTGGGGTGGCCCTACCTGAGCGAGATCATCCTGCTGGAGCGTAACCCCTGGCGCAAACGATCGCCCGCCGGCACGAGCACGCTCACGCGCAGCAGCAACATGCACGGCCGCAACCGCGGCGAACTGTTCAACCGCTGGCTCGGCTCGCTCATGTTGGGAACGATGCTCGTCTTCGTCTTCTGGCGATCGCTCTGGTTCCTGGTACTGGTGCTTGTGGGCCAGGTCGAAGACGTGACGCCCGAGTACATGGTTTGGCTACCAGTCGCGTCGTGGATCGTGCTCGGTTACTTCGCGATCGTCCGCTTCTTGAGCTATCTGGACCTTCGCATCCGCGCTGAGGGCTGGGAAGTAGAGCTCTTGCTCCGCGCCGAAGCCTCCCGGTTCGCCCGGCAAATCGGCTGACATAAGCACCTCGTGTCGCCTCTCCCTGCGGCAGAGGGCTAGCCGGATTATTCACTGGCCCTTAGGCTTGCGCGCAGACTGCGCCGATACTAACCCGAAGCGTGAGCGAGGGAAGTTGTGTCGTGCTCCTCGCTTACGCTTCGCGCTTGGTGGGGCCCGGTGAATAATCCGGGCTAGGGTGAGGGCGTTTGGCAACCAGAGTCTCGCTGCTCCGCGCAAGAGCAACCGGGACAATTCTTCGCCCACCGCTGCGCTCCGTTCACGGACTAAGTGGTCCAGTGGTCCACGAGGACTCTTGCTCCCAGGCGCGCGGGAGCCGACAATCGAGACGCCCGCCGGTCCCTGTCCCGCCTTCGGACGCCGATAAGATTTTGCGACCCGCCTCGTTGCCGCAACCTGCCTCCCAAACGATTCGCATCATGAAGACCTGCCTTCCACTCTTTCTGACATTCACCCTCTTGCCCGCCGGGGTCTTTGCCGGCGACTGGTCGCAGTTCCGCGGCCCGGACGGCCTCGGAGTCAGCGAGGAAACGGACGTGCCGATCAAATGGTCGTCGAGCGAAAACATCGCCTGGAAAATCCCGTTGCCCGGCCCCGGCGCGTCGAGCCCGATGGTTGCCAAAGGTCGGGTCTACGTGACCTGCTACACGGGATACGGTCTCGAGCCGAACGCCGGCGAGCAGAAGGATCTCCGCCGTTACTTGCTTTGCGTCGACCGGAAGGACGGCCAGATCGTGTGGAGCAAGGGGTTTGAGCCGAAGCTGCCCGAGCACGCCTACCAAGGCGAAGGCTCTTACCACGGCTACGCGGCCAGCACGCCGGTGACCGACGGTGAACGTCTCTTCGTCTTCTTTGGCAAGTCGGGCGTGTTCGCCTTCGATCTGGACGGCAACCAGCTTTGGCAGACGAGCGTTGGCGACGGCACCCACGGCTGGGGTTCGGGCACTTCGCCCGTTTTGTTCGGCAACCTGCTGATCGTCAACGCCAGCGTGGAAAGCGGCTCGCTCGTGGCGCTCGACAAGCTCTCCGGTAGAGAAGTATGGCGGGCCGGCGGAATCAACTCGTCGTGGAACACGCCCATCCTGGTTCCGACGAAAAGTCCCAAGGAATTGGTGGTGAGCATCGAGGGGCGGCTGCTCGGTTTCGATCCCATCACTGGCGGGCCCCTCTGGAACGCCGATGGCATCCATCGTTACGTCTGTCCCAGCGTGGTCGCGCATGAGGACGTGGTGTATGCCATCGGCGGCGGCCATACATCGCTGGCGGTGCGGAGCGGCGGACACGGCGACGTGACGGCCACCCACACACTGTGGCGGAAAGAGAAGGGTTCGAACGTCTCGTCCCCCATCTATCACGACGGCCACGTCTACTGGGCGCACGACGGCGGGGGCTTCGTCTGTTGCCAGAAGGCGGCCGACGGCGAGACCGTTTATCAGGAACGACTCGAACCTCGGCCTGGTAATTTCTGGTCTTCGGGCGTTTTGGCGGGCGGGAATCTTTATTTCGTCTCGCAACATAACGGCACCTACGTGGTGGCGGCCCGGCCGAAGTTTGAGCTGGTCGCCCACAACGTCTTGGTCGACGACGACAGCCGCACCAATGCTTCGCCCGCCGTCAGCGACGGACAACTATTCCTGCGCACGGACCGGAACCTCTATTGCATCGGGAAATGACTGAGCACAGCCGCTTGTGCGATACCTCGTACAAGACGCGCGCCACGACGGGTAAAGTCGATCCTAGATCGGAAGACGAGCCCGGATTACTCGCCGGCCCAGACTAGCTCCAAGCGGCAAGCGAGGGACGCCAAGCGGCTTGCCTCGCTTACACTTGTGGTCGCTGCCAGCGCAGGCATCGCCGACCGTGCATCCGGCACGCCCGCCCGCGATGCGCCGACTTATCTGACGCGGGAGCAGATTTCGACGAGCGCTTCGAAAGCCTGGCGGAGTTCGTCGTCGCGCGAGGCCGAGCGTGAGAGCCGTTCAAGCGCGGCGGCGTAGGGCGTGATGGCGTGAAATCCGTGGCTGCCGGCGGCCCCCTTCATTTGATGGGCCAGCGTCGCCAGCCGAGCTCGGTCGCCCGAGTCGAAGGAAGCCTGAAGGGCCGCGATGCGATCAGGCATCTCGGCCGTGTAGAGCCGCACGATTTCGCCCAGGTCGGGGTCGTCGGCGAGTGTCGAAACTAAGGCGTCGTTTAGCCCCGTTGTCATGTTGGTGGCCCTGTCGCGTTCACTCGGTTTGTGGAACCACGTGGTTCGCCACAACCATAACACGCGCTCGACGGCAGCGGCGGCGGAGCAAGCCGCGTCGAGGCCGGGCCCGGTCCGCCCCTGCGTCGGTGGTAACGACTTCAATGACCGTAGAGGTTTCGCCGTGGGCCGAGACGGTCGATGACCCGGCAGAGCCCCACTTTTCGTTCGCCCTGGCAGGATCCACGCCAGGCGGGAAACCCGCATATCGTGAAACCAGTTTGCCCAGTTAACGCCATCCGCAGGGTTTGACGATTGCTGCCAATAAGAATTTGGTCGCCAAGGCGTTGGAAGGGACTCGGCGTGTGGCGGCGAAGTAAACATCCTGTTTCCTTTTTGAGGACTCCCATGAAAGCGAAGATTCTGTTTGCTTTGTTGCTGGTAGCCGGCGCCGCCTCGTTGTTCGCCAACGACGCCCAGGCCGGCCTGTTCAATCGGGGTGGCTGTTGCCAGCCAAGCTGCTGCGAAGCGACCTGCTGCGAGCCGACCTGCTGTGAGGCCCCGGCCTGCGAGCCGACCTGCTGCGCCGCCCCGACCTGCTGCGAGCCGTGCTGCGAGCCCTGCTGCTGCCACCGTCACCGCTGCCACCGTCACCGCCACCACCACCACCGCCGCTGCTGCCAGCCCTGCTGCGCTCCGGCCTGCTGTGGCGCTGCCCCGAGCTGCGGCTGCGGTTCCTAACGTGAGTGAATCGTGCCCCGCCGTCCCACCCGGTCGGCGGTAAGCCCGTCCTGGATGCCCCGCTTGTCATGATGGCAAGCGGGGCTTTTTTTTTCTTGCACGCTCTCCCGCCGGGAGAGGGCCGGGGTGAGGGCGGCCGGAATGGCGACGGACACCGGCAAGATAGCTCTAGCCAGCCTTAGCGGGAGCCACGCGATACGATCCCGTGGTTGGGACAACTCAGTTTGCGATGGATGGCGGAAGGTATTTTGGGCCGCCCTCACCCTTCCCTCTCCGGAGGCAGCCAGAGGGAGAGAGGGCGTGAGAAGCGCGTGGTAAAATTCACGCCAGGAGGTGTTCGATGCGTTGGATGGTCGGCCAGTCCGTGATCGAGCTACGGTCAGGCGACATCACAGATCAAGACGTCGACGCGATCGTCAACGCGGCCAACGCCCATTTGGCAGGCGGCGGTGTCGACGGGGCGATCCACCGCCGGGGTCCCTTACGGCAGGTCACTTGGGCGAGAGGACGCACGTAATCCTTTTCCCCTGCGTGTTGGGAGGCGTTTCCACCTTTGCGATATCTTCCAGGTTCTTGATGATGTGCTGAACGATCCGCTGCCCCTCATCCTGGATGTGGGCGATCTCGCGGCCGCGAAAAACGACCGAAACAAGCACCTTGTTCTTGTGCTCCAGGAACTCGCGGGCGTGGTTGAGCTTCACGCTCAGGTCGTGTTCATCCGTCTTCGGGCGCACCCGGATTTCTTTGATTTTGATCTGGTGCGCCTTGTGCTTCCGCTTTTGCTGCTGGTACTTGAACTTGCCGAAGTCCATGATACGGCAGACAGGCGGACGGACGTCGGCTGCTACCTCCACCAGATCGAGCTCGGCCTCTCGCGCCGCCGCCAGCGCCTGCTCAATGGGCATCACTCCAAGCTGTTCACCCTCCGCAGAAATGACGCGGACGGGCGAAATCCGGATCTGTTCGTTGATCCTCTGTGAACGTTCGATTGTTTTTTCTCCAGGGTTCTTGTGTTTCTGTAGGGTAGAACGGGCGAAGCGCGTCCCACCGGAACTATCCGCCTTGGTGGAACTCGCCGGCTCGTCCCACCCTCGTCCCCTTCCAACCGAGCCTAATACTGATTCTGCTCGCGCTCGCCCGCGAGTCCCGCACTTACAAGCTTAGCTTGCTGGCGAATCGTTTTCGCCCGCACTTCCTCCTGCAATTTTTCGATGGCGGCCTCGATCGGCATCGCCCCCAGGTCGCCGTCAATTCGGTCGCGCACGCTTACGGTGCCAGCCGCCATGTCTTTCTCGCCGACGACCAACATGTAAGGAACCAGTTTAAGTTGAGCGTCGCGGATTTTCGCCCCCAGCTTTTCAGGCCGATAGTCGCCGGTGACGCGGAAACCGGCCTCCCTCAGGCGGGTTTCCACCTTCCGGGCGTAAGCCTCCGACTTCTCGCTGACGATCAGCACGCGCGCCTGCTCGGGCGCAAGCCAGAGCGGAAAAGCACCCGCAAAATGCTCGATCAGCACGCCGATGAACCGCTCCATCGACCCCAGGGGCGCGCGGTGGATCATCACCGGCCGGTGGGGCGTGTTGTCGGCCCCGACGTATTCCAGGGCGAACCGCTCGGCGCTGGGCAGGTTGTAGTCGAGCTGGACCGTGCCGAGCTGCCATTCGCGGCCGATGCAGTCGGCAACCATGAAGTCGGCCTTGGGCCCGTAGAAGGCGGCCTCGCCGCGGCTGATCTCCAGGTGCGGCAGGTCCATCTCGCGGCAGACCGCTTCCAGCGCCTCCTCCGCCCGGCTCCAACTCTCGTTGCTCCCCACGTATTTGTCGCTTTCCGGGTCCCGAAAACCGAGCCGCACGCGGTAGTCAGCCAGTCCCAAGACGCGCAAAACGTGCTGAGTCATTTCCAGGCAGCCCCGGAACTCGTCAGCCACCTGGTCCTCGGTGCAGAACAGATGCGCGTCGTCCTGCGTAAAGCCGCGCACGCGGGTCATGCCCCCCAACTCGCCCGACTGCTCGTAGCGGTACACGGTGCCGAACTCCGCCAGCCGCACCGGCAGGTCGCGGTAGCTGCGAGGCTTCGACTTGTAGATCATCACGTGGTGCGGGCAGTTCATCGGCTTGAGGAGGTACTTTTCGTCCTCGCTCATCACGATCGGCTTGAACTGGCTGTCGGCGTAGTACGGGTAGTGCCCGGAGATCTGGTATAGCTCGACGCGCCCGATGTTCGGCGTGTAAACCGGCTCGTAGCCGCGTTTGAAAAGCTCGTCGCGCACGAACGATTCGAGCAGGCCGCGGACGATCGCCCCCTTGGGGAGCCACAGGATCAGGCCCGACCCGACAAGCTGGTTCGTGGCGAACAGTTCGAGTTGCCGGCCCAGAACCCGGTGATCGCGTCGCTTGGCCTCTTCCACCATCCGCAGATAGTCGTCGAGCTCCTGTTTGCTGAACCAAGCGGTGCCGTAAAGCCGCTGCAACTGCTGCCGCGACGCATCTCCTTTCCAGTAGGCGCCGGCCACGGAAAGGAGCTTGAATTCGCCGATGGCGCCGGCGCTGGGCACGTGCGGTCCTCGGCAGAGGTCGATGAACTCGCCTTGCCGGTAGAATGACAGCGTCGGCTGGTCGCTCAGGCCGGTCTCGATATGCTCGACCTTGAGCGGCTGGTGAAGATCGCGGCAGACGGCGAGCGCCTTGTCGCGCGGTTCGACGATCCGCTCGAACGCCTCGTCGGCCTTGACGATCTTAGCCATCTCGGCCTCAATGGCCGGAAAATCGGCCTCGCTCAGCGGATGGTCGAGGCTGATGTCGTAGTAAAAGCCGTTGTCGATCGTGGGTCCGAAGGCAAGCTGCACGCCGCCGAACAGGCGCATCACGGCCCGGGCCATAACGTGGGCGCACGAGTGCCTCATGACACCCAGCGATTCGGGGTCTTTCTTCGTGAGCAAGCGGAGCGAGATTTCTCCGCCATCCGGCGTTCCGGCCTGCGACAGATCGTAGTCGAGTCCTACGGTGCGGCCGTTAACCTGAGCGGCGAGCGCCGCCTTCGCCAGACGAGGAGAGATGTCTTGGGCAACGTCACGGGGGTTTGCGCCCGACGTGTATTCTCGAACGCTTCCGTCCGGAAGCTTGACTTTCAGCATATTTCTCCATCAGCCGTATCTTGTCCCCGACCGACCTACAACGCCGGCGCCTTCGCGGCACGGAAAGTATAACGGTGGCGGCAAGTTGGGGAAATAGGTGCCGACACCGTCGAGGGGTTTCGGGTTCGGCGAAGTCCCCGCTTGTCCCCGGCGTCCGGTGGGGTGGAACGGTGGTTAACCGATGTGGCAACTCGACTTGACATCCAGCTTGCCCACGGTCCCCTACGCTCACCCCTCCCGTTTCCAGACCAGAATGGCCAGGGGCGGAAGCGTGATGTTCAGCGAGTGCGACCGACCGTGCACGCCGACCGGTACGGCGTCGGCGCCGCCTGAGTTTCCCATGCCGCTGCCGCCGTAATACTGGGCGTCGCTATTGAGGAGTTCCCGCCAGCGGCCCCCCCGCCCCACGCCGAGCCGGTAGTTATGCCTGGGCACGGGCGTGAAGTTGCACGCCACGACGACTTCCGCCTCGTCGCTTTTTCCGCGGCGCGCGAAGTTGATCACGCTATTCTCGGTGTCGCAGCAGTCGATCCACTCAAAGCCGCCGGCCTGCACGTCCTTTTCATAAAGCGACGGCTCCTGACGGTAGACCCGGTTCAGGTCGGCCAACCAGTTAAGCGTGCCCTGGTTTCGCTCGTCGGCGAGCAATCCCCAATCGAGCTGTCCCTCGTGATTCCATTCGTGCCGCTCGGCCAGTTCGCCTCCCATGAACAACAGCTTCTTTCCGGGCAGGGTGAACATGTAGCCGTACAGCAGTCGAAGGTTGGCGAACTTCTGCCACTCGTCTCCCGCCATCTTGTTCCAGAGAGACCCTTTGCCGTAGACCACCTCGTCGTGCGAGAGCGACAGCACGAAGTTCTCGGAGTATTGGTACATGGCCCGAAAGGTGAGCGCGTTGTGCTCGTACTTGCGGTAGACGGGATCCTTGGCCATGTAGTGCAGTGTGTCGTGCATCCAGCCCATGTCCCACTTCATGCCGAAGCCCAGTCCGCCGACGTAGACGGGGCGCGAGACCATGGGCCAGGCGGTCGATTCTTCGGCGATCGTCTGCACGTCGGGACAGGCGCCGTACACCTGCTGGTTCATCTGTTGCAGAAAGCCGATGGCGGCCAGATTCTCGTTGCCGCCATGCTCGTTGGGAATCCATTCGCCCGGCCGCCGCGAGTAATCGAGATAAAGCATCGAGGCGATGGCGTCGACCCGCAGGGCGTCGACATGATATTTATCGAGCCAGAAAACGGCGCTCGACGTCAGGAAGCTTCTGACCTCGTTGCGACCGTAATTGAAAATGAAACTCTTCCAGTCGGGATGAAAACCGAGCCGCGGGTCGGCATGCTCGTACAGGTGCGTCCCATCGAAGTATGACAGGGCGTGGCCGTCCGTCGGAAAATGAGAAGGAACCCAGTCAAGAACCACGCCGACACCCTGCCGGTGCAACTCGTCAATCAGGTACATGAAGTCTTGCGGCGTGCCGTAACGGGCCGTGGGGGCAAAGTACGACGTGCATTGGTACCCCCAGGAACCGTAGAACGGATGTTCCATCACGGGGAGAAACTCCACGTGCGTGAAGCCGCAGCGGAGCACGTGTTCGACGAGTTGTTCCGCCAACTCGCGATAGGTCAGCCACGTGCCATCCGGCTTGCGTCGCCAGGAGCCGAGATGGACTTCGTAGATCGAGATCGGGGCGTCGAGGGTGTTGCGCCGCTGTCGAGATGCCAGCCACTCTTGGTCGCGCCATTCATAGTCAAGCGCGTGCACGATCGACGCCGTCTGGGGAGGGGCCTCGCAATAGAAGGCGAACGGATCCGCCTTTTCGACGACATAGTCGGCGTAGTTCGACTCGATCCGGTATTTGTAGATCGCGCCCGGTTCGATCCCGGCAAAGAACCCTTCCCAGATGCCGGAGTTGCCGCGTGAACGCAAGGGGTGGCTTCCGCGGCCGTAGGCTTCGACGGACACGCGCCGGGCGTTCGGCGCCCAAACGGCAAAATGCGTTCCCGGCTTGCCTTCAACCGTCAGAGGGTGTGCTCCCAGCTTTTCATACAGGCAGCCGTGGGTTCCTTCGTTGAAAAGGTGCACGTCGTCCGCCGTGAGCAGGCTCTGCGGAGCGGCGCCGCTCAGGTTGGTGGCAACGGGGCCGCCTGCGATTTGGAGGTTCATGCGTGGCTCTCAAGTCTGGCGTTCGATCGTTCCGTCGTTGGTCCGCGGGCGTGGGCTTCAGGGGCGGGCGGCCCCACATTGGCTCGACTGGATGAGTTCGATAATGCCCAACAGCGGCACCTCTACCCAGTCGGGGCGGTTGTTCAGTTCGTAATTCAACTCGTACACCGATTTTTCCAACAACAGGGTGCGGAGGAGCAGCTTCAGCTCATCGGCCGTGGAGGGTACAAACGGTGCGCCATTGGCCTCCTGCAAGTATCGGCTCAAAAATCGCGCGCTAGCCCAGAGATACCAATATCGGGCCGCCCGACGCAGCGGTCCACGTCCCTGGGGAAATTGCTCAATATGCTGAAAATACGCGGTATAGGCGGCGTAATGGAACGAGCGGATCATGCCGGCGACATCGCGGATCGGAGACCGCTTCATGCGCCGCTCGCCAAGCGACCGCGTCGGTTCACCCTCGAAGTCGATGATCACAAAGTCGTTTCCGGTGTGCAGCACCTGACCTAGATGATAATCGCCGTGCGACCGCGTCCTCACGGCATGGATTCGCCGGCTGAGGATGGCGTGCAGGCACTGATCCAGGTCGCGTTCTTGCTCCAGAACGGTCTTCGCGTCGGCGAGCACCGATTCTCCTAGCGAGCTCAAACGCCGCCGCAAAAGCGATAGCGTCTGGGCCGTCAGCTTGCGCATCGACTGATAGAGCGACCGCTGGTAATACTGGGTAAACGGCTCGGCGGTAAAGTCGGGCAAAGTCGTTTCGCTCGCCAGGGCGCGGTGCAGTTCGGCCGTGCGCTGCCCCAGCAGTTCCGCCGACTGCCGGAAAACGCCCAGACGCTCCGTGGCCGCGTGGGATATTTCGCGCCGGGCCAGATCGACGAGCGACTCGCCCGGATGCATCTCGTCCTCGCTGGCGAACTCGATCGGCTCGACGGCGGCCTGCTCGAAGTAGCGCTTCAGAACCTCCAGCGTGTGCTGCCAGGCCGTCCCCTGGTTGGGCACGAATCCACTGAGGATGCCCGCCACGAACGGCTCTTCTCGCGCGACCCGGTATTGCATCCAGCCGGCAACCGGCGGGGCGTGATCGAACTCCGTTTCTTCGGTGAGGAATCGCCCGATCTCCAGATCGGGGTTGATGCCGCTTTCCACGCGTCGGAAGAGCTTGAAAACAAACTGGTCGCCGTAGGCGAGCGAACTGTTGCTCTGTTCACCCTTGAGGACGGTGGTGGGCGGCAGCGGCATCGAGTCGTCGAGGGCGAACCTCAACAATTTGCTTCCCTTGGCCGACAATTCGCCCGTCTTGCCTTTGAAGCGGCGCCGCCGGCGCATGGCTTCCAGAAGGCTGCTCGTAAACTCGGCTCGCCAGAGCGCGTCATACAACAGGCCCGGCTCGTCCTGATCCGCGATCTGCAGCCGGCAGATCGCCAGTTGAGGAAGCCTGGCTTGCAATTCGGCCGCTGCCGACGCGGGGGCGAAAGCCAGCGGCCAGAGGTAGGTCTCCGGCTCGCCCGCCGCGTATTCGACCCGCAACACGCCGATCACCGTGGGGTTGTCTCCCTCGTGTTCCATGACGATGGAGTCAAAGATCTGCAGCGACTGGATCGTCCGCGCCTTCCCCCCGAACCAGCGGCGCGTGCGGATCGAATCTCGCAGCACCGCTTCCAGGCGGAATCTGGTCCGTCCCGCGAATAGTTTCGTCCATTCACCGTCGACGCGCAAGAGAGGCATCTCCGCCGTCGGCGTCGTCAGCGCACCCTTGGCACCCACGTCGCGGGGTTCGATGGCAAACCAATAAAAGGCGTGCGGCGACAGGGTGAGGAAGTACGGCTCTTTGGTGACCGGTGTGAAGGCCGTCCGGCCGAACATCTCGACCGGCATCTTCCCCTCGAAGCGGGAAAGATCAATCGCGGCGCACTGGGCGAAACGCGAGAGGTTGGCGACGACGAGCACCTGTTCGTGCTCGTCGGAACGCAGGAAGGCGAGCACCTTGGGGTTGTCGGGAAACAGAAACTCCAGCGTACCTCGGCCGAAAACCGGGTGCCGCTGCCTGAGCGCGATCAGCCGCTTGGTCCACCACCAGAGCGACTCCGGGTTCAGCCGCTGTGTCTCCACGTTGACGCTCTGGAAGTGGTACTCGGCGTCGATGATCGGCGGCAGATAGAGCTTCTGAGCGTTGGCCCGCGAAAAGCCGGCGTTGCGATCGGGACTCCATTGCATGGGAGTGCGCACTCCGTTGCGGTCGCCGAGATAGATGTTGTCGCCCATGCCGATCTCGTCGCCGTAATAGATCACCGGCGTGCCGGGCAACGAGAACAAGAGACCGTGCATCAGCTCGATCTTGCGGCGATTGTTTCCCAGCAAGGGGGCCAGGCGGCGACGGATGCCCAGGTTGATCCGCGCCTGACGGTCGTGGGCGTAGACGCGGTACATATAGTCCCGCTCTTCGTCGGTGACCATTTCCAGGGTCAGCTCGTCGTGGTTTCGCAGAAAGAGGGCCCACTGGCAGTTGGCCGGAAGGGCCGGCGTTTGCTGCATGATGTCGACGATCGGAAAACGATCCTCCATTTGCGTGGCCATGAACAGCCGCGGCATGAGCGGAAAATGGAACGCCGTATGGCATTCGTCCCCCGCTCCAAAATAGGCGACGGCGTCTTCCGGCCATTGATTGGCCTCGGCCAGCAGCATACGGTCGGAGAATTTCTCGTCGATATGCTTGCGCAACTCGCGCAATACCGCGTGAGTCTCGGCCAGATTTTCGCAGTTCGTCCCCTCACGCTCCACGAGATATGGAATGGCGTCTAGTCGCAGGCCGTCGACCCCCATCTCCAGCCAGCGGTCCATCACCTGAAACACCGCCCGCCGGACTCGCGGGTTGTCAAAGTTCAGGTCGGGCTGATGGCTGTAGAAGCGGTGCCAGTAATAGGCTTGCGCTTCATGGTCCCACGTCCAGTTGGAGTGCTCGAAATCCTTGAAGATGATGCGCGCGTCCTGGTATTTGGCCGGCGTATCGCTCCACACGTAAAAATCTCTCCACGAACTGCCGGGCCGCGCGCGCCGCGATCGCTGGAACCAGTAGTGCGCATCGGAGGTGTGGTTCATGACCAGTTCGGTGATAACACGAAGGCCTCGATCGTGCGCCTCGCGGAGGAACGTTTTGAAGTCGCGCAGCGTGCCGTAGATCGGGTTGATATCGCTGTAATCAGCAATGTCGTATCCGTCGTCGCGCAGGGGCGAGGGATAGAAAGGGAGTAGCCAGAGCGCCGTGACGCCCAGATCTTGCAGATAATCGAGCTTCTCCGTCAGCCCCGCGAAATCGCCGATGCCGTCGCCGTCGGCGTCGTAGAAAGCGCGTACGTGCAGCTCGTAGATGATCGCGTCCTTGTACCACAGCGGGTCGGCAGGAAGGGCCGGCACCTGACCATTTTTTCCGTTACGCATTTAACGTGTTCCCTCTCCTCCAGGTGAGGGCCGATTGTTTATCCCTCTCCCTTCGGGAGAGGGTTGGGGTGAGGGCGGTTGGAAACAGGACCCGTTAGCCATCTCAAACCATCCTTCCATCCGGGAAGCGCCTCTCATGGAAGACAAATTGGCCATTCACACGCCCTCACCCACGGGGAGAGGGGACTTGTTGCTCTACAAGAAGTATTCAAACTCGTGCTCGGTTCGGACCCAGCGTCGGACGACGAAAACGTGTGCCGGAACAACCTGCGGATCGAGCTCGACGTAGTTTCGCTCCCCGTGCCACAAGTAACGTCCGCCCCCGAGCAAGTCATGCGCCTGATAAGGTCGTTTCGCCTCCGTCCCCAGGCGCGCGCTCGGGATTTCCAGCCAGCCCGAATGCCGGTGATAAGGATCGAGGTTTACCACGACGATGACCAGGTTTGAGCCCGACTGCTTGCTGTAGCAGAGGAGCTGATCGTTGGTCGTGTCGTGGAACTCGAGACTCGTGTCGTTCTCCAGCGCGGGGTTCTGGCGGCGAATCTGGTTAACCCTCCCGATGAACTCCGCCAGGCTGTCGCCGCGTTTGATATCCCAGTGGGTAATCTGGTATTTCTCTGAATTCAGATATTCTTCGCTGCCCGGTTCGCGCGGCCGGTTCTCGCACAGCTCGAAAGCCGGTCCGTAGATGCCGTAGCTCGCCCCCAGCGTCGCCGCGAGCACCAGCCGGGCCATGAACGCCGGTCGCCCCCCTGCTTGCAGATACTCGGGCAGGATGTCGGGCGTGTTGGGCCAGAGGTTGGGCCTCAGGAACTCGCGCACGCTCGTCTGCGTCAGCTCGCCAAAGTACTGCCGCAGCTCATGGCTCGTGTTCCGCCAGGTGAAATAGGTGTACGACTGGGTAAAGCCTCGCTTCGCCAGTTCGTACATCACCTGCGGCCGCGCGAAGGCCTCCGACAAGAAAATCACGTCGGGGTGCTCGCGTTTCACTTCGCCGATCAGCCATTCCCAAAAGGCGAACGGCTTCGTGTGCGGGTTGTCGACGCGAAAGATGTTCACTCCGTGGCCGATCCAGAACGTGAAAATGCTTTTCAGTTCTTGCCACAGTTCGCGCCAGGCTTCGGTCTCGAAATCGATGGGGTAAATATCCTGATATTTCTTGGGCGGGTTTTCGGCGTATTGAATCGTGCCGTCGGGCCGAAGCCTGAACCACTCGGGATGTTGTTTGACATAGGGATGGTCGGGCGAGCATTGCAGGGCGACGTCGAGGGCGACGTCGATGCCCAGCGACCGCGCCTGCTCGACCAGTTTGTGAAAGTCGTCGATCGTGCCGAGCTCGGGATGGATTGCTTTGTGCCCTCCCGCGTCGCTGCCGATGGCCCACGGGCTGCCGGTGTCACCCGGCTCGGCCCGCTCGGTGTTGTTCTTGCCTTTGCGAAACGAGTTGCCGATCGGGTGAATCGGAGGGAGATAAAGAACGTCGAAGCCCAACGAGGCCACATACGGCAAGCGCGCGGCGCAGTCGGCCAGCGTGCCTTGACGCCCGGGTTCATCCGAGCAGCAACGGGGAAACATCTCGTACCACGCGCTGAAGCGGGCCTTGGGCCGATCGACGACGACCGCCAGCTCGCGATCGTAGGTCGTCTGCCGCGTGCGGTCGGGATACTTTCGCATCAGCTCGACGAGCGCCGGATCGAGGGCCGCGAGCGCTCGGGCCGCCGATCCTCGGTCGGCGGCCAGGGTCGCGGCCGCGTCCTCCAGCCGGGCCACGTCGGCGCCGGTGGCTCGCTGAGCGGCCTCGCGCACCAGCCTGGCCCCAACGAGCAATTCCACCGAGACGTCCTGGTCGGCCTCGATCCGCTTGCGCATGTCGCGACACCAAGTGTCATAACGATCGACCCAGGCGTCGAGCGTGTAGCAATGCCGACCGATCTGCGTGACGCTGAAGGCTCCCAGCCACCGGTCCTGACCAAGTGGCTCCATAGCAACCTCCTGCCACCCGGCCGTCAATTCGTGGCCATATCGCAGCATGACGCGGACCAGATCGTGGCCATCGGCGAACGCCACCGCATTAACGACCACCTGCTCGCCGATCGACCTCTTGATCGGGTAGCGGCCGCCGTCCACCTCCGGTTCCACCTGCGCAATCACGACTCGTCTGCGGCCATCGGCAATTTGCATCGACCTCGCTTCCTCTCCGAGGGGAGACAAAAGGAGGGGCAAATATCGTGCCTCGGAAAGAGAGCCCCCGACGCGATTCGGAGGGAAGCCGTCGAAGCGATGCGGCCTTGGCTGCGGCGCGTTGCCGAGTTACTGCTAGCCCTTAATCCGATCAGGCTGGCTTCCGTGTATCGCGCGCTTTTCGAGGAATTCGATGATTCTGCCGGCGACGTCGATTTCGGTGGCTCGCTCGATTCCTTCCAACCCCGGCGAGGAGTTCACTTCCATCACCACGGGGCCATGATTGGAACGCAGGATATCGACGCCCGCCACGTTCAGTCCCATGGACTTGGCGGCTCGGATGGCCGTGCTGCGTTCTTCGGGCGTGAGACGGACCTTGGTGGCCGTCCCCCCACGGTGCAAGTTGGAACGGAATTCCCCCGGCCGCGCTCGGCGCTCCATCGCCGCGATCACCCGCCCGCCTACGACAAAGCAGCGAATGTCGGTGCCGCGTGCCTCCTTGATGTATTCCTGGACAAGAATGTTGGCCCGGAGGCCGCGAAAAGCTTCTATGACCGACTCGGCCGCCTTTTGCGTTTCGGCCAGCACGACGCCGATCCCTTGCGTCCCCTCCAACAGCTTCACCACCAGAGGCGCTCCGCCCACCGTGTTGATCAGCCCCTCGACGTCCTTGGTCGAGTGAGCGAAGCCGGTCACGGGTAGGCCGATGCCGTTACGGGCCAGCAACTGCAGGCAGCGGAGCTTGTCGCGCGAACGGGTAATGGCCTGCGATTCGTTGGCCGAAAAGACGTTCATCATCTCGAACTGACGCACGACGGCCGTACCATAAAACGTGTGCGGCGCCCCAATCCGCGGAATAACGGCGTCGATCCCTTCCAGCGGCTGGCCTCGGTACATGACCAGCGGCTTCAACGAGCTGATGTTCATGTAGCAGCGCAGGTAGTCGATGACGACCACCTCGTGGCCGAGCTGTTCACCCGCTTCTTTGAGGCGGCGCGTGGAATAGAGGCCGGGTTTTCTCGAAAGGATGGCGAGCTTCACGCGGTTCCCCTTCGCCGTCGCGGCGGACGAGGCACCCAGTCCGGTCGTTTGCCCGCCAGGTACGAGCGACCGGGGTCCACCAACAGCCTCCGCCGCACCGCTTGGCGTCCCAGCAACATGCGGAAGCCCATGTAGTCTCGCGACGTGAGCGTCAGCTCGATCGGCCAGCGCTGCCCCAGGATCTCAACCGGGGTAACAATCACCGGGCGCAAGCTCAGGACGCCGCCCGAATTGCGGACCGATCGCTCGTCCGCCAGCGGCGCCTCGACGGCGATCGTTTCCTCGGTGTTCCCCTGCCAAGGATGAATGCGGCAGCGAACCATGGCCTGCTGGC
Source organism: Pirellulales bacterium (assembly GCA_035550375.1). Taxonomy (GTDB): domain Bacteria; phylum Planctomycetota; class Planctomycetia; order Pirellulales; family JAICIG01; genus DASSFG01. Next base: position 60,292 of record DASZPH010000120.1, read on the forward strand.
CGCGGTTGAACAGCTCAATGTCGAAGGCGTGCAGCGCCGAACTGCGGGCTCCCGTGTCGATCTTCGCCTTGATCGCGCGAACTCCCAGCTCGGGCAGGGCGATCCATTCACGCCAGCCGACGGTCGGCAGAGGGAAGGGATGTTGGGTCGACACGAGGAATTCCGTCGGTATAGGCGCGGCTCAAGCTCGGCGTGGAAGGGGCAACGACGCATTCGCCATGCCAAATTCAGTTGCGTCCGGCCATCAGTTCGTCGCGGTAAGCAAACAGGGCCGGGGTGCCTCCCGTGTGGACAAAGACCAACGGTCGGTCGGCCGGGACGCGTCCCTGGCGAACGTCGTCGACCAAGGCGGCCAGAGCCTTCGCCGTATAAACCGGATCGAGCAGAATACCTTCCGTGCGGGCCAGCAGGTCGAATGCCTCCCGGCCGTCAGGAGAAATCAGTCCGTAGCCCGGCCCAATATATTCCAACGTGGTTTCCACATCCGCCGGCTCGACCAGCGGGGGCAATCCGATCAACTCGGCCGCCTGGTTGGCCGTTTTGGCCAGATCCTCCGCGTGGTCCCAGGGCCAGCGAATTGGGGCGACGATTCGCAGGGCCACTTCCGAACCCAAGGCCGCCCGCCCAAGCAGTAAGCCGGCGGCGGTCGAACCGGCCGAAGCGACGTAGAGCGTGCCGGGAGAGACATTTTGCCGCGCGCACTCCTCGACGATCTCCAGGAAACAGAGGGCGTAGCTCAGGGCCGCCCGCGGCTTGACCACCTCGTTCTCCCAGGAGTAAACACGCTTTCCCTGGGCGCGCATGTGGGCCGCCTTGGCAGCGATGCGTTCATAGAGTTCCGGACCAAGCGGCAGGTCGAGGATTTCGACCGTCGCGCCGAGCAGGTAGTCGAGCAAGAGATTGCCCTGCACGTCGGCACCATGCTCGCCGCGGCCGAGCATGAGGTGGCAGCCGAGCCCCAGTTTAGCGCAGGCGGCCACGGTTTGGCGGCAGTTGTTCGACTGCACGCCGGCCCCCCAGACCAGCATCTCGGCCCCCTGTTCCAGGGCGTGGGCCAACAGGAACTCGTTGTGTCGCGTCTTGTTGCCGCCGAAGGCTAGCCCGGTGCAGTCGTCGCGCTTGATCCAGACAGGCGGCCCTCCCAAGGCGGCGGAGAACCGGGGGAGGTGTTCCAAGGGCGTGGGCAGATGGGCCAACGAGACGCGAGGCAAACGGTCAATGGCGCGGCGCAACTGCACGGCGGTCGCGGTCGGGTTGGTGACGGACATTTTCGATCGGCTCCGTGTGTGGCTGGAGGAGCCGACCAGTGTAGCACGTCCGCCCCGGACTCGCCTCATACCCGTTTCGTGAACAATTGGCCGCGGTAATTCCAGCGTGCCGGGCGGACTGATCAGCCCCGGCACTCCGTGACGCGGAGGTGGTCGCAAACACGACCGCCGTCTCCGCTACGGAGCGTCGGGGCTACTTGTCTCCCCTCTGCCCTAAAACGCGCCGCCGATGCCGAAATTCAGGCCGTTGTAGTAGCCGCCGATCATCGGAGCGTAGCCGTACATCGGATAGCCGTATCCGCCGTATCCGAGCATCGCCCGGCCTGGATAACCGAAGTAGTTGTAGCCGCCCCGGTAACCGCCGTAATACGGGTACCCGAGACCGCCGTAGCCCAAGCCATAGCCGTGGTGGTGGCCGTAGCCGCCGTATCCACCGTAGCCGCCATATCCGCCGAAGCCACCGTGGTGATGGTGGGCCAGCGCTGGCGAAGCGCCGAATAGAAGGGCCGCCAGCAAGACGATGGGGAAAAGGATGCGTTTCATTGGTTTGTTCCTTGATGCGGGGGACGAAAGTCGCGGTCTAGTGACTTTTGGGAGGTGCCAAGATCGGGCGGGGCGGGCCGCGAGAATAGGACACCATCCGTTTCTTGGCTGCCTCCAAAAGTCATCTGGTTGACTACTTAGGCAAGCGCCGTGCCACTCGATCAACGATCGCTAAATGGGCGTGTTTTCAGGCCTGCGGCATCGTTTCTACGCCGAGCGGAGTCGGCACTGCCTTCCGGAATGTTGTCAAAACGACTACAAGCCAAAGTGCGCATTAGGGACACGCGGCCTGGGATGAAACTGGACTAGCTGTACGCCAGTTATTAGGCTGGTTTCATTCGCCGACGCGCTGGTCGGCGATACGGCTTCTTCTGGCTTGATCCGTTAGAGAGGAACACCCCTGTGATGTCTCGGCAGCAACTGAACGGCTTGTTGGCAGCCCCGCTGTTCGCCCTCGTTATCTCCGCCGGCGCTGCCTGGGCGGGCCCCTTTCCCGACAAGAACCTGGAAATGGCCGTGCGGGCAACGTTGTTCGACAAGCGCGATCCGAGCACCGAGCTAACCGACGACGACCTTCGCAAAGTGTTCATCCTGGAAGCCAAGGGGAAGCAGATCCGCGACCTGACGGGACTCGAAAAGTGCACCAACCTGGCGCTGGTCAACCTCGCGCAGAACGAGGTGTCCGACATCAACCCGCTTAAGAACCTGGCCAACCTGCAATCGCTTGATTTGTCGCAGAACAAGCTCGTCGACGTCACGCCGCTGGCCGGTCTCAAGGCCCTGCAATTCCTCGAGCTGTCGAACAATCAGATCGCCTCGCTGCCTTCGCTCGAAGCTCTGACCAAGCTTTCGGCCCTGTACATGGCCGGCAACAGTCTGTCCGACCTGGCGACGTTGGCCAAGCTGACCCGGCTTTCGTCGCTCGACTTGGCCAAGAACCAAGTGGCGAACCTGGCGCCGCTCGCTGAATTGAAGGACCTTTCGCTGTTGAAACTGAGCGACAACCAGATTGAAGACATCTCGGTGCTCGGGAACTTCAAGCGGCTGAGCATGCTCTTCCTGGAGCGAAACAAGATTCAGGATCTGGCGCCGCTGGTGGCTTCCGCCAAGGCCGACGCCGAAGGTGAGAAGCGTTTCGCCCCTTACCTCCGACTCTACCTGGCCGACAACCCGCTGAGCGAGACGGCGAAAAACGAGCAGATCGCCGCCCTGAAGGGTTTTGGCGTGCGGTTTCCATGAAGTCGTAGCGAGCCGGATTCGACCATATCTGTGCTGGGGGCGGTCTCAGGGACCGCTAACGGCTCGTCTCGCCCGCTGCGCTGATCGTAGCGGACTCGGCCGCGGGGTGCTTCGCGCACGCCGGTGCTTCCAATTCCAGGGTCAACCCACGGTCGTGGCGTAAGTGGCGATCTCCTGGCGCGCTATTCGCGAGCGCCCCCTTACGCTTATCAAGGTGATCCGCTCACCCGACGTAGACTTCTCGGCCAATCGCAAAAAGGGATCGTTCATGCGCATGATAACCATTGTGGCGGTGCTCTTTGGCGGGGCGTACCTGGTGTGCGGTCGTGCCGCGGTCAGCGACGGGCAAGAGAAGAAACCTGCGACAGCCAACAATACCCGCGATGCCGTCGCGGACGCTCAAACGTCTAAGGATGTTGTGCTCGAGCGGCCCGAGCAGAAGAAGACCGAACACGACCGATCCGAGGTGTTTAAGCCCAAACACGCGCTGCCCACAACCAAGGCCCTGTCCGAGCAGAAGGACGACGGGCAGATGTTGGGTTTCGACTTTTACCTCGACCCTCTCGGCGCGGCCAAGCCGGGAATGACCTTCGACGACGTCTACAAAGCGGGGGTTGAGGCCAAGCCGAAAGTCATGGCGACCCAGCGAAAACTCTTGGAGACCCGCTACGACCTGAAACCCAGGCTCGATCCCGACACCAAAATGTCGCGGGGAAAGCCTCTGGCGGTTGGCCCGACGGCCAAACTGCCTCAGGGAATCGACTGGGACAAGCTCGCCAGTATGAGCCCGAAACAGATTCGCGAGGAGGACGCCTTCCCTTATAAGGCCCTGCCGCATCCGGTACAGGGAGGAGGACTGGGCGGCCAGGTGTTTCCTCAAATGCAGATCAAAATGTTTCCGCGTCTGGAGCGATACGACGTGGAGTTCGACCTGCCCGAAGCCTTTTTGCCCGAGTTCCCACCCGCGATGTACCTGCAAAACCGGCCCGAGCTGGGGGACGTTTCGCGCGGCGAGGTGGTGTCGATCAACAACTACTACGAGCTGTTCGCGGACATCCTCACCGCCGTTCAACTCGACGGCCTGCGCCTTTTAGTGACACCCTTCCTGCAGGAAGAGTTCAATCCGACCGCCGACCGCAAGACGGTGCACCCCAGTCTCGGCGTCACCTGCTTCGATTGCCACACCAACGGACACACGGCAGGCCAGTTTCATATCAGTCCGGATGCCCGGCCCGAGCAGCGCCGCATGCGGCTCGACACGGTGAGCCTTCGTGGCGTATTCAACCAGCAGATTCATGGATCGAAGCGCAGCCTTCGCTCGGTCGAGGATTTTACCGAATTCGAGCAGCGCACCGCCTACTTCAACGGCGATCCGATTCATGCCATGAAGAAGGGGATGAACATCCTGGATCGCGTTCACGTGTCGCACATGGCCCAGATGCAGAACATGCTCGACTTCCCACCGGCGCCCAAGCTAACGCTGACTGGCCATTTGGATCCCGACAAGGCTACGCCGGCCGAGCTTCGAGGCGAGAAGCTGTTTTTTGGGAAAGCCCAGTGCTCGGTCTGCCATCCGGCACCGTTCTATCTCGACAACAATATGCACGACCTGCACGTCGAGCGATTTCTGAAGGACGAGGCCGGGGATGGCCCGATCAAAACCTTTACGCTACGCGGAATCAAGGACAGCCCTCCCTACCTGCACGACGGCCGCTGCCTGACGCTGGAAGACGTGGTGGAGTTTTTCAACCTGGTGCAGGGACTGAAACTTGAGGCGGAGCAGAAGGCCGACCTCGTAGCCTTTCTGCGGCAGCTATGAGGCGGTCCGACCGCGCTTACACGGCGGCGAAAGTTAAACAAAACCGCTTCGCCGCGGCAAGCGCGACGAAGCGGTCGGTGTGGGTCACCAGGCTCTCGACAAAACCGGCTCCCGACAAACAGGAGCCAGTGAAAAGCGGCTTCGCGACACGTTTAGCGTGTCGAAGGACGCCACCCATCTGTGTCTTGGGTGGGCTGAGCGGCCGGAGGGGTCGTCTCGCGGTACGAGACCGGCCGTGTCCCGGCACGTAAGATCGGGTACGACGTCGTGCGGTCGTTCGGCTGGAAGAGCCGGGGCGAAAGAATGTTTCCCGTCCCCGACGCCTTCCCTGATTCTGAGCCGGTCTCGCCTTCCGACGTCCCCTCGTTTTTCGTTTCCGATTCTCGCGCCTTGGGAATGGGCTTTTGCACGTTCTGCATGGAACCGGCGTCTCCGCCGAAGGTGCCCGAACCGCCTGCGGGCGGCACCGCCAGCGTCGGCTGCGAGGAGGCCGCGTCGGCGGCCGAGGGAACGATCGTGCTCGATGTCGTATTGCTGTAGTAGGGGGTGGTGGTTGCCGGGCCGGCATACGTGATCGGTGCGGTCGAGCCACTGCAACCGCTGCAGGAGGCCGCTGGAGCATAGGTCACTCCGGCATATCCGGCTGTATAAGCCGTCGTTGCCCCGCAGCAGGGGTTGGACAGCACCATGCGATACGTCGTGTAGGGGATCATCCGGGCTTGCTGTACGTAGGTGGTGGCCGGCCGCATGCACGTCACCGGGCAGCCGGTGCAGGGATCGCGGCCGGCGACCGGACGATAGGTGGTGACCGGGACGGTCACGTACTGGGTGCGGTAGCACGTCTGCGGAACGTAATTGACGGTTTGCGTGACCTGAGGAGGCGAACAGCACGGATCGACCGGGGCGGCCTGGTACAACGGGGCCGCGCCGTAGGTGGGCGTGGAATTGCCTCCGCAGCAGTTGCTGAACCAGTGGAAGATGGCCTGGCTCTCGGCCGGCATCGCCAGAAACGTGGTTGCCGCGCAGGCGGCCAGGGCCGCGCGGATTGCCCGTCGACGAATTGGTTCAGACATCATTGCTCTCGTTACTTGAGGAAATTCAGCCGTTTTTCTGATCTGACAGAAATGCCGAAGGCTTGTCAATGTTTTTTAATGTTTATGATAGATTTGGTTAAGAATTACATCTGTAGCGGTTGTGCCGGTGGCGCCGGTTTTTCCGCCGCCGGAAGCAGCTTCGCCTCGCGGAACTCGCGCACGTGTCGCGAAGTCTGGGCCGTCCACCGCAAAGCTAGGCCACGATTCGAGAGGAATCTTGCCCGCTGAGCGAAATCAGCCGCTTAGGGTCCGGCGCAGCTCGAATAAGTCGTACAGGTCGAACAACATCTCCCGCATGTCGCCGCGACGATTCCTCCAGGCCGCCTCGATGTCGGCGTCTCGAATCGCCTGCTGGCCCACCGGCAGAAGCTCGTGCGCCAGTTCGATCGCCAGGTCGAGGCGCGCGTCGGTCGTGAACAACAGGGGAAGACCAAGGTCGCGGTGCGTCGTGACGAGCAACCCGCAACCTCGCCGCCGGCAGTTCACGTCGACCGACCAGCGAGCCAGGCGGCCGAGCTGTTCATAGCCGTCGATGATCAAGAGGGAGGAGGAGGAGAACTCGTCCCAGTCGCGGCGAGTGAATTTCAATCGCCGCTCCCCTTCATGCAAGGCGACGATCCGCACGCGGCGGCCGGCCGCTTCCAGGGCAGGGGCAAGCGCGGCAAGCAGACTCGACTTGCCGCTGCCATGAGGGCCGACAATCTGACCCCGCCAATGGCTTAATCTCAGCCGCTCGACGAGCTTCGATTCGTCTTCGCCGGCCGGAAAGCGGAACCGCAACGCTCCGGGTCGCGTGTACCGGGTGGCGAATGGGTTGGTGCCCGGTGAAGAATTCACTGGTCTGTCCCTTGGTCGGCCTCCGGCACTAACTCGCGACCCGCCGAGGCGAATTTGGCCAGCCGCGCCGCCGGGAGGTTGCCGAGTTGAAACGGCGCCTCGCCGACAAGCTCCTTACCTCGCGGCAAGAAAACACGCACCCGCACGCACCAGTGGATCTTCACGATCACCCCCGGGTAGCTAAGCGGACTGGGGGGCAAATGCGTGTGGAACCGTTGCGGCCGGCGAAAGTCGATTCCCGAATGTTCGGAGCAGTCCGTGCGATCAAAGTAGTGGACGGCCAGGTCCTCGTCCCCTTGGCCTTCGGTGTGCCAGAGGACGGAGATCTCGACGGCCGTCGGGTCGATCCACTTCAGCGAATGAACCTGGTATTCGCCGGAGAGCAGGTCGCCGGGTTGATAAACCCGGCGATTGCCATCGAGCAGGACGCGGACCGATCCCTCGTTCATGCCGCACGGCTCTCAAACCGACAGGGATAGACGTGCAACAGAAAGCTGCGCTCAAAATCTCCTCGTCGCGCGACTTCGCCGCTGACCAACAGCTTCCAGCACACTTTGTTGTGCTCAGAGCGGAAGGAGTGCATGGCCGTGGCCGGTATTTCAATCTCGGTGCGAATCTGCAGGCCGGGCTGAGCCGCGACCTCGTCTCGGCGGTAGATTTCCTGCTCGTAGACCCGACGCGCCGCGGTGCGGGCGTCGGTTCCCTGCCGGTACGTGGCTTCCTCGTCGCAGACCAGCAAAACGCGAAACCGCTCGACGCTCAGATTGCCCGCCTGCTCGATGAACAGCTCGCACTGTCCGCCAGGATACAAGGGATGCTCGGAGATTTCGACGATTGTTCTTCCCACTCCGCCGGCGGCGAACAGTTGACGCAAAAAGAAGAGGGCCAGGCCCGCGCCGGCCAGCGCGAACGGGCCGACCAAGAGAGCCAGGAGCCAGTCGGGACTGCCGCGACGGTAGCCCTCGATGGCCATCCAGACGAAGAACGCGACCACGCTGTTCCAGACGACGCTCAGCATCAGCAGTCCGAACAGGTTCCAGCCCGGCTCTCCGCTCGGCAAGCGAAAGGCGAGGGTGGTGCCGGGGCTCTCGGTCACGTCGCCCGGACTGGGCACCGAGGGGAAAGGGGGCTCCTGTCCGGTCAGCTCGATCTGCTCGCGACGGGCCGTCTCTTGCGCCATGACCGCCCGCCGCTCGGTCGACTTGCCCCAGTTCCAGATCACATACGAGAGTCCGCCGGCGCCCACGGCAATGAACGGCACCGGAACAACCAGCATCAACCAGGCGAACCAGGTGTAGCCCCGTGCAAGCACCACGCGCTCGGGGTTGCGAGGATCGTACCAGCAAGGATATTCCTGGCCCACTTCAAAGCGCGACAACAGCGAGTCGCTTCGTTCGCGCTCTCGCGTATGCAGGTCGGTGATGTCGTAGGTGGCCCAGGGAGAGTACTCCCGGTCTTGCACCGTAAATTGAAGCCGGAACCGCGGCGCGAAGACCGGCCCCTCGTTCCCAGGCAGCTCGTCGACCCGCTTGTCGATCAACCGCGCGCCGTGCTCGACAAAATCACGGTTGGCGCGCAGCTCGGGAAGGGTGAGCCAGACAAAGAAGGCGCCCAACGAGAACAACCCGACGACCAGCGCCAGCGCGCAGATACAACCTGAACCGAGAGTTCCCAGCACGCTGGAGCCGGTGCGTCGTCGGCCACGCTTCTTGCCGTAGAATCGAAACTGGTTGCGAGCCACAGCCTTGCACTTGAATGCGGGTCCTTTGCTTGTCTTAGCCGTCGGTAGGCGTCGTGGCAAGTCAGGGGGCGATCCGCGCAGTTTTTGCGCGGCCCTCGCAACCCAGGCGGGACGCCTGCACCGCACAGAAGGCCGGGCTATAATGCTCGCCGGTTGGGGCGGACGACAAGGAGCTGGCGATGGCGGATACGGCATACCTGGCGATTGATCTGGGCGCCTCGGGCGGCCGAGTCTTGGCGGGGCGATTCGACGGCAAGCGGCTGCAGCTCGACGTGCTGCACCGCTTCGAGAACCGGGCCGTCGAAGCCGCCGGCAGCCTCTACTGGGACGTGCTGCAGCTCTGGTCGCAAGTGCGCGACGGCCTGCGACTGGCGGGCACACGGTTGGGCCGCACGCTGAAAAGCGTGGGGGTCGACACGTGGGGCGTCGATTTCGCCCTGCTGGGCCGGGGCGACGTGCTGCTGGAAAATCCCCACTCGTACCGTGATCCCCGCAGCGAGGGGATGATGACACGGGCCTTGAGCGAGATCGGCCGGAAGGAGATCTTCGCGCAGACCGGGCTGCAGTTTATGCCGATCAACTCGCTCTACCAGCTCATGTCGTTGCGGGTGAACCGCTCGCCGCTCCTGGAGGTAGCTGAATCGCTCCTGTTGATGCCCGACCTGTTCCACTGGCTGCTCACCGGGGCCAAAGGCAACGAGTACACCAACGCCACAACCACCCAGTGCTTCAACCCGACCCGCCGGTCATGGGCGACCGACCTGCTTGCTCGCCTCGAATTGCCAACGCGGATCTTTGGAGAGGTGCTGGAGCCGGGAACGTGCCTCGGCCGCCTGCGGCCGCAGGTGGCGCTTGACACGGGCCTTGAGGGGGTGGACGTCGTGCTGCCCGGCACGCACGATACGGCCAGCGCCGTCCTAGCCGTGCCGGCGGACACGCGCGGCGGTGGGTCGCCCAACTGGTGTTACATCAGTTCCGGCACATGGCTTTTGATGGGGGTCGAGCTGCCGCGACCTCTGATCAACGACGACTGTTTGAAGTTCAATTTCACGAACGAAGGTGGCATCGGACAAACCTCGCGGCTGCTGAAGAACATTACCGGCCTGTGGCTGCTCCAGGAATGCCGCCGCACATGGCAGCAGCGGGGACGCGACGAGAGTTGGGAAGAGATCACACGGCAAGCCGACGCGGCCACCCCGCTGGCATCGCTCGTCGACCCCGACCATCCCTCGTTCCTCGCGCCGGGCGACATGCCCGCGGCGATCCAGGAGTTCTGCCGGCGAACCGGCCAGCCCGCGCCCGAAACGGTGGGCCAGATCGCCCGCTGCGCCGTGGAAAGCGTTGCCATGAAGTCGCGCTGGGTGCTGGAGCGCCTGGAACGGCTTGTGGGCAACCGCCTGGAAATGATTCACATCGTGGGGGGTGGGGCCCAGAACCAACCCCTGTGTCAGGCGACGGCCGACGCCTGCGGGCGAACCGTGGTGGCCGGCCCGGTGGAAGCAACGGCTATCGGCAACGTGATGATGCAGGCCATCGCCTCCGGAGCGGTCGGCTCGGTTAAGGAAGCTCGCGAGGTGGTACGCGACAGTTTCTCCTTGCACCGGTATGACCCTCGCGATCCGACGCGTTGGGATCAGGAATACGAGCGATTCTCTTCGCTGGTGGAATAGGGCGGCGAGCGGGACACGTCGGCTTTTCAGTACCCTTTTCACTTCGGGAGCGCCCGCTCCATCGTCAGACAATACTCAGTAAAATCCAGCGTCTTCCAGAACGCGATTCCCGTCGAGTTGTTGACGAGGACGTCAAGGCGCACTCTCCCGACCTGGGACCAGACGTTGGTTGAGAGCCACACAATCGCTGCGCGCCCTAATCCTTGGCGGCGACATTCTTTGCGGATGAAGAACTGACGCAGGTAGACCCAGGCGGGCTCTTCTTTGAAGAGCGCGTAGCCGACGCACGTGTCGCCCTTGTCGAAGATCACCGCCCGGTACTCTTTCTCAAGCCAGCCGCGCATCCGCTGGGTCAACTCGTCGAGGGACATCCGGTTCTGATGTCCCTCGTCAAGGATTAAGCACTGATTCATCTCCGCGAGCAGCGGTGCGTCATCGAGCGTTGCGACACGGTATTGCATGGGTACCTCTTGTTCGCCGCGGATGGGCTATGATGTTCGATTCGACTTAGCGACTCGTTGGGGGAGCTGCTGGACAGACGGCATACACACCGCCACCAATTATCTCCGGCACCGATCATGTTGGGGCACGAGAGGTTATCGCCCCAGGGCCCCCCGACAGGGCGATGGCAAGTTTGACTCACTTCCTGCGAGCCTTATAATCTATGCGGTCGAAAGGCCAACTGTGCTAATTACTTGCGCGGACTCGCGTGGCCAGTCTTTTCCCGAAAATCTATGGAACCGCGGCCAAGCAGCCTATTACGCGGATTCGGGCCCGGAGGCCCACCGGCCGATCGACTTTCGGCCTCCTTGTTCAGCGCCACCGCACTGCCGGGTAGCGCCTCGTGCCTGCTAGCCTTACTCTGGATTGCCGCCACGTTAGGCGACGGGTCCTGGCAGAACCATGCTTGGGCCGACGACGCGGCGAAGCAGGCCGCTCCGGCCCGTCTGGAAGAGGGCGAAGAAAATGCGGCCAAAGGCAAGCACGCGGGCGGCGCCGACGGCCGTGATCGGGTCGGCATCCTCGTGCGGGTCAGTCAGCCGATGAACGACCGGCTCGATGACCGTATTCGCCGAGCTGTGAGCGACGCCATTCAAAAGGCGAAGGACGCGGGTCGCTGGCCCGTGATCATCTTTGAGATCCGCGCCGGACACAGCCAATTTGGCCAGGCGTACGACCTGGCGCGTTACCTTTCCGGACCGAACCTCAACGGCGCCACCACGGTGGCCTACATTCCCGAAACGGTCACCGGCCACGCAGTGCTCGTCGCGCTGGCGTGCGACGAAATCATCATGGATGAGGACGCGCAGCTCGGCAGCGCCGGCGAATCGGAAAAAGAAGGGGGCACGATCAAGCAGTCCGAGCGAAACGCCTACGTCGAGATCGCCAACAGCCGCAAGACCGTGCCGGCCGACGTGGCCTTGAAAATGCTCGATCCGGCAATCGATCTGCGACTCGTCGAGACGGACGTGAGCCGCGAATTCGTCCGAGCCGACCGCTTGCCGGAGGTCCGCAAAGCAAAGTCGATCGCCAAGGAAGAGCCGCTCATTCCCGCCGGCCAGCCCGGTATTTTCAGCGGCGCGCGGGCCCGCGAGTTGGGATTCGTCAGTTTTCTGGCGAAAGACCGGCAAGCGGTCGCCAAGGCGCTAGGCCTGCCGGCAAACGCGGTTGAGGAAGACCTGGCGCTGAGCGGAGCAATCCGTCCGGTGCGGATCGCCGTGAAAGGACCCATTTCCGCGGCGCTGACCGACCAGATTCAAAAGCTGGTGCAAACGCAGATTGACGATCACGACGTCAACCTGCTTTGCCTCTGGATCGAAAGTCCAGGCGGCTCACCGAACGACAGCATCAACCTGGCCAACTACCTGATGGGCATCAACAGCGAAGAGCGGCGGACCGTGGCGTATATTCCCACGGAGGCCCGCAGCGACGCGGCCTACATCGCTCTGGCATGCGATCAGATTGTGATGCGGCCTCGGGCCGTGTTGGGCGGTTCGGGGGCGGCTGAATTGCCCGATGCCGAGCGAGAGACCACCGCTCGGTCGGTGGCGGCGATTGCCGAACAAAAACACCATTCGCCGGCACTCGCCGTCGCCATGATCGACGACAAGCTCCCGGTTTTCCGCTACGTGCGGCAGGCGGACGGGCTGGTCGATTACTTCACCGAACAGCAGGCCGCCAAGCTGCCCGACGCCAAGCAATGGCAACGCGGACCTGCCGTGGGCGAGCCGGGGCATGTTCTGCAGCTTACCGGCGAGCAGGCCGAGCAATACGGTTTGGCGCACGCCGTGGTGCCCGATTTTGCCGGCTTGAAGGCGCTCTACGGCCTGGAGCAGGATCCGGCGCTCGTCGAGCCGGGGTGGGCTGACTACTTGATCGACGCCCTCAACTCGCCGGGAGTTTCCATCTTCTTGTTGTTGCTGGGAGGCGCCGCGCTGTACGCCGAATTGCAGTCTCCCGGCATTGGCCTGGGCGGCCTGATCGCCGCTCTCTGCTTCCTGCTCTACTTCTGGAGCGCCTACCTCGGCGGCACCGCCGGGTGGCTGGAAGTTCTCCTCTTTCTGGCCGGGCTCACCTGCCTGGCGCTTGAAATCTTCGTTCTGCCCGGTTTCGGCCTGTTCGGGTTGGCAGGCGGGTTGCTCGTCATCAGTTCGCTGATTCTCGCCAGCCAGACGTTCGTGCTGCCGCGCAACGACTACCAATTGCACCAGCTTCGCAACAGCCTTTTAACGCTGACCGGGGCGGGTCTAGGCATCGTCGTCGCCGTGGTGGCCATACGCCGCTACCTGCCGCACACTCCGGTGCTCAACAACATGGTGCTGACGCCACCTTCGACCGAGGAAGCGTCTCGCATCAACCAGCGCGAGGCGCTCGCCCAGCTCGATCATCTGCTGGGGAAGCGTGGCGTGGCGTTTACTCCGCTCGTGCCTGGCGGCAAGGCGCGTATCGACGACGAGCTCGTCGACGTGCTCACCGACGGCGAATTCGTCGACCGCGGTCTGCCGATCGAAGTGATCGAAGTACGCGCCAGTCGGGTGGTGGTTCGCGGACTAAGCTGAGGCGGCCGTCATGCTTGATCCGTTGGCGTGGGCCATCGTCTTGATGCTGCTGGGCGTTTCGCTCGCCGTGCTCGAAATCTTCATCCCTTCGGGGGGTGTGATCGGGTTCTTGTCGATCGTCTCCGTGCTGGCGGCCGTCGGGCTGGCCTTTTATCGGGGCCCGTGGTACGGACTCAGCTTTCTAGGCACCGCGGTTCTGGCTTTGCCGGCCGCGCTGGTGACGGCGTTGCACTACTGGCCGGAGACGGCGATAGGGCGGCGCCTGCTTTTGGAGGTGCCGACCAGCGAGGACGTGCTTCCGGAAGACGACCAGCGGCGGCAACTGAAAAGTCTGGTGGGCCGGGTCGGACAAGCAAAGAGCTTGATGCTCCCCAGCGGCGCCATCTCCATCGACGGCCGCAGCATCGACGCCTTGAGCGAAGGAGTGGCGATCGAGAAAGGCCAGTGGGTCCAGGTGATCGAGGTGCGCGGTACGCGCGTGGTGGTGCGCCCCACCGAAAAACCGCCCGAGTCACCCTCTGCCGACGACCCGCTCTCACGGCCGATCGAATCGCTCGGTCTCGATTCGTTTGAAGACCCGCTTGCTCCTTAGACCGCGCAGCCAGCGGAACCGCACGCAAAGCCGGCCTCACACGAAGAGCCTGCTCACCGACTCATTGCGGTGAATGCGCTTGATCGCTTCGCCCAGAAGATGAGCCACGGTTAGTACCTGGATGTTGGGGAGTTTCTTCTCCGGCGGCAGCGGGATCGTGTCGGTGATCACCATACTCTTGATGGGGGCCTTCTCGATATTCTCGATCGCTTTGCCGCAGAGCACGCCGTGTGTGGCTGCCACATGCACCTCGCGCGCGCCGGCCTCGTGCACTTTTTTTGCCGCTCCGCAGATCGAACCGGCCGTGCTGATCATATCGTCGAACATCAGCGCGATTTTCCCCTCCACCGAGGCGCCGATGATATTCTCCTGCCGCGTCTTCTCGGCGCTGGAACGACGTTTGTCGACGATTGCCAACCGCGTCCCCAGCCGCTTGGCGTGCCACAAGGCGCGCTTGGTGCTCCCCTCGTCGGGGCTGACGACCACCACATCCTCTTCGTTGAGTTTCATACGGGCAAAGTGGTCGTTGAGCACGGGCGCCGCGTAGAGGTGGTCCACAGGCACGTCGAAGAATCCCTGAATTTGCGCGGCGTGCAGGTCCATGGCCAGCACGCGGTTGGCCCCGGCGCGCGTAATCAGGTTGGCGACGAGCTTGGCCGTGATCGGCACCCGGCCCTCGTCCTTGCGGTCCTGCCGGGCATAGCCGTAGTAGGGGATGACGGCCGTGATCCGTTCGGCGCTGGCTCGCATGCAACTGTCGATCATGATCAAGAGTTCCATCAGGTTCTCGTTGACCGGCGGGCAGGTGGGTTGCACCAGAAAGACGTCGCGGCCGCGGACGTCTTCGTCGACTTTGCACGAGATCTCGCCGTCAGGGAAGTTGCCAATCGAAATGGCGCCGACCGACAACCCCAAGTAGTCGCAAATCCGGACGGTCAAGTCGCGGTTGGCGCGCCCGCTGAATATCTTCAAGTCGTTCATTGCGTCGTTTACGGCAAAAGGTGTCCGAGCAAAGGGGCCTCCTCGCTTCACGGCCCAAACTGGCTTTGCCGGGCCGGCGAAGGAACAGATCAGTTGTCCGCGGGTCGACCGCCGGCGCGCAAGACGCCTTCGACGGCCGCCAGCTCTTCGCGCGTGTTGATGCTCAGGGCCTCGATCGGCTTGAGTACGGGCATCGCCGACACGGTCCGGCCGGCCGCCTTCAACACGCCGGGACAGTCGGTCAAGTAGTACTCAGCTTGTGAGTTGTTTGGCCTTATGTGGTCCAGGGCAAACAAGAGATCCGGGCCGGCGAACACGTAGCAGCTCATGTTGACTTCCGTGATCCGCCGTTGGCTTTCGTCGGCATCCTTCTCTTCGACGATTCGTTCAAAGCGGCCTTGGGGGTCGCGCACGATGCGGCCCAGTCCGTGCGGGTCGTCCTTGTGCGTCGTGCCCATCAGGCAGGCCGGCCGCGCACGCTCGAACTCGGCGAGGAGCGTGCGCAAAGAGTCTGACTGGGCGAGCGGTGAGTCGCCCGTCACGATGAGTACGGCTCCGTCCTGACCGGCCAGCGCCTCCCGACAGGCCATCACCGCGTGTCCCGTGCCCAGTTGCTCGGTCTGCTCGACGAAGCGCACGCGCGGCCGGCTCGCCAGGGCTTGCCGCACCAGGTCGCCGCGGTAGCCGACAACGACGAGGACCTCGTCGACTCCCGCCGCGTTCAGCGCGTCGAGGACGTAGTCGATCATCGGCCGGCCGCAGACCTCGATCAGCACCTTGGGAAGATCGGATTGCATCCGAGTCCCTTTTCCGGCCGCCAGGACGACGGCAATGGTTTTATTCATCGGCAGCGACAGGCGGTTGTCGGGAAAAGACGACGGGACCTTCCATCTTGCCATGAACGGCGGGGGCGTTCCAGGGGCCGCGACGGCAGGGTCGCTCCGGCGCCCCCTGGTTCGGGCCGCCTGGTCTACTTTTGCGGGACAAACCGCTGGATGAATCCTTGGGTCGTCATGTAGTAGACGTCGCCGTCCTCGTCCTCCCCGAACGAAAACACGGGGAGCACGTTGCCGACGATCGGCTGGTTGGCAGTAACTTCCTTTTTCGAGAAATCGTAACGCAACGCATAAACCTTGCCCGTGATGTAATCCGCATACAGGTAAGCGCCCGCCAGTTCGGGTACGCGTTTGCCGCGGTAGACGTGCCCGCCCGTGATCGACTTGCCCACGTCGTGGTGATACTCGTAAATCGGATCGATCAGGTCGGCTCGGGCCTCGGAGCCGCGTGGGCCGAATTTGTGCCTTCCCTCGCGCAGGTTCCAGCCGTAGTTGCCCCCTCGTTCGATGATGTCGATCTCTTCCCAGATATCTTGGCCGACGTCGGCCGCCCAGAACGCGCCCGTCTGGCGATCGAACGACATCCGCCAGATGTTCCGCACGCCGTAGGCCCAGATCTCGCCGCGGGCGTCTTTGCGGCCCACGAAGGGATTGTCCTTGGGAATCGAATAGCCCTTCTTGCCCTCCTTATGATCGACGTCGATCCGCAGGATTGAGCCCAGCAGGGTGCCCAGATTCTGGCCGTTCCGCTGCGGGTCGTCCCGAAAACCGCCGTCGCCGAGCCCGACGTAGAGGTAGCCGTCCGGGCCGAAGACGATCGTGCCGCCGTTGTGGTTCCAAAACGGCTGCGGTATGCGGAGGACCTCTTCTTCGCTCGCCGCGTCGGCCTGGTTCGGATTGTCTTTCGAGCGTCGGAATCGCGAGATGACCGACGTGTGAGGCGTGGCCGTCGTGGTGTAGTAGACGTAGAACTCGCCGTTCGTTTTGTACTTGGGGTGGAAGGCCAGGCCCAAAAAGCCCTCTTCGTTCTCTTTGTCGTCGTAGCGAACTCGCGATTGAATATCGAGGAACTCGGCCGCCTCCGTCACGTCCTGGTCGTTGGGAAAGACGAATATCTTGCCGAGTTGAGACGCTACAAACACCCGGTTGCTGCCGTCGCCCGCGTGCGTCAGCACCAGCGGCCGGTCGAACTCCAGGTTGGAAAACGCCCGTTCGATGCCCACGTCGAGCGGCGATTCGTCGACCTGCACCGCGGGAATGGCCGACAACCGGATCGCCGAGAGCGTGCCGGCCTTCATGTCGGGGACGAGCAGCCGGTCGTTCGCCTCATCCAGGCACACGTCGGCCGCCGACTCGAATTTGCCGATCGGCGTCGGCGCGTGGCTTTCGCAGCCGAGCACCGAGACTTCGCCCGTGGTCCACTGGCTGATGTAAAGCTTGCCGTTCTTGTCGAAGACCACGCCGTCGCCCCCCGGATAGCCCGACGCCTGCCGCACCATCTTGCCGTCGGCCAGGTTCACCCGCTGTAGTTCGCCGGAGCCGAAATCGAGCATGAGCAAATGGTCGGCACCGTCGCATGCCAGGCCGTTGGGCGCGTTCAACCCCTTGGTCCTCGACGAATCGGTGACCAGCTTCACGCTTCCCGTCGGTGAGACGCGAAACACGGCACCACCGCTCCCCTTTAGGTCTCCCGAATCGGAGACATAGAGCGTGCCCTGCTCGTCGGCGCAAAGGTCGTTGAGGAACTTCGGCTTGCTGGGAAATCTTTCCGCCGATACAAACACCGTGGCCGTCCCCTTGGCATCGATCCGCCAGATTCTCTGCTTGTCGGCCACGAACAGCAGATCGTTCGTGAAGACGATGCCTTTCGGGTCGTCCAGTCCTTCGGCGAACGGCTTGGCCGCGTTGTCTGACACAACCAGGACGGCGCCGTCGCCGTCTTTATCGAACTCGCCGATGGCCGTTACGAAGATCTGTCCGTCCCAACCGATCGCGACTGACTCGGGATTCTTGAGGTCTTTGGCAAGGAGCGTGATGTTGTAATCCGCGGCGTTCGCCAGGGATGAAACGAGAAGCAGGCAGAGCGTCCCCAGCGGAAATCGGCACATTTCTTCGGCAATCATTATGGTTCTGGTGTCAAACGCAATCGACGAGGGTAACCGCCGGGTGGCCCGATTTCCAGGGGTGATGCCGATGGTGGGGACGCTCTTTCCGTGGTAGAGTCGACTTCAAACGAGGGAAACGCACATGGTCAACAAGCGCCTCGTCAGCGGCGCGGCATTTCTGGCGATCGCAATCGCCGGCTTAGCCGTGAGCCGCTTCAAGAGTTCCGTAGCCGAAGAGAAGCCGGCGGAGACTGCTTCGGCCGACGAGAAAGGGCCGCGCGAACCGGAGAGGCCGAAGCTCTACGACACCCAGGCCGACGGCAGCAAGCAGATTGCCGCGGCACTGAAAAGGGCCAAGGCCGAACGGAAACACGTGTTGTTGAAATTCGGCGCAAATTGGTGCGGCTGGTGCCACAAGCTGAGCAAGTGCTTTAAGGAAAACGAAGACGTCGCCCGCCTCTTGAACCAGAACTACGTGCTCGTGCTGATCGATGTCGACATTGTAGACGACCAAAAGCACAACGCAGACGTGCTCGAGAGATACGGCAACCCCACCCGGCTCGGCCTGCCGGCCTTGGTTGTGCTCGACGCCGAAGGCGAGCAATTGACGACCAAAGACACGGCCGAGCTGGAAGAGGACGACCACCACGATCCCCAAAAGGTGCTGGCGTTCCTCAACGAGTGGCAGCCGGAAAAGCCGCGGCCGGGCCGAAGAACGCCATAGCGGTCTGTTGCGGCGAAGAGCCAGTTAGGCTCTAACCGGTCGCCTTCGATGCCCCCTGGGGGGCCGTGAGCCGCGCCAGATCGTCGAGCCAGCACTCGATCCAGATCGACTGATTGGCGTTGCGGTCGATGTGGGCCAGTGCGTCGAGGCACCTCTCGACGCAGGCGGCCGCCACTTCGTCGCCCGCGGGGCCCGTTTCGGCGTCCCAAAGTTGGGCGGCACTTTCGACGAGGGTCGTCAACTCCTGGTCGGCCGTCTGCGTTCCCCCGGCCAGCCGCAGCATGAGTTGCCGGTAGAAGTCGGCCGCGAAGTTAACGATCTGCCGGGCGCGCGCCCGGCGCAACGGAGCTTCCTTGCCGGCCTCGTCAACGATGCTCAGCACCCCCTTCGCCACGCGGACGGCGTCGAATCGCGGCTCGGATAATCGCGCCAGCAGCTCGCGACGGAACTTCCATAAGTCGGGGTCGGTCAGTTCACGGGCTCGGTCGATGCTCCCTTCGCTGTAGGCCGCCAGCCGCCGGGCCTCTTCCTCGTTCGAGGCAGACCCCTCGGCGACGAGCAGCGAAGCCACCACCTCGTCCGGCAAGGGACTGAAACGAATGATCTGCGAGCGTGAACGAATCGTAGGCAGTTGGCGATCGGCGCTCGTTCCGACGAGGATTATCACCGAGCGCGGAGGCGGTTCCTCGAGCGTCTTCAGAAGGCAGTTGGCCCCTTCTTCGTTGAGATGGTCGGCGTCGTCGATGATCGCCACCCGCCGCCCGCCCATAAACGGTTTGAGGGAAATGTCGTGGCAAAGCCCCTCGTGCATCCTTCGCTCCCCGCTGCCGATGAGCAGTTGCACCGGAATCTCGCTTTTGTCGGGCGGCTTACCGATTTCGATCAAGTCGGGGTGCGTGCCCGCGACCACTTGCACGCAACCCGCACAGTGCCCGCAGGGGTCGAGTTCCTCGGGCGGGTTGGTTTGGCACAACAGGCTCTGTGCCAGCTTGCGCGCGAAGAGGTGTTTGCCGATCCCTTTGCGGCCGACAAACAGATACGTGCTGGCCAGACGTCCCCGGCCGAGGCTGCGCCGAAACTGCTCCACCACCCGGTCGTGTCCTTGTATGCCTTGCCAGGTCATGATGCCGTCCCTTCGACCCTCTGTGTTTCAGCCGCCCGACGGATTTTGGCCTGCACTTCGTCGATACCGCCAGATGCATCGATGACTATGATTCGATCGGGCCGTCGTGCGGCCTCGGCCAGGTATCCCGCGCGCAGTGCGGCCCGGAATCCGTCCCCTTGCCGCTCCATCCGGTCCAGCGGCCGGTTGAGGCGTCGTGAAGCGGTCTCGCCGTCGATGTCCAGCACGAAGGTGAGATCGGGCTCGATCCCGTCGGTTGCCACTCGCCCCACCTCCCAGAGCGACGGCACGTCGAGGCCTCCGGCGTATCCCTGATAGACGACGTTGGCCAGAAGAAATCGATCGGAGACGATCGTTTTTCGGGCCGCCAGCGCGGGTCGGATTACCTCTTCGACGAGTTGTGCCCGCGCGGCCATGTAGAGGAACATCTCGGCCCTGCGAGAGAGTTGCAGGTCGTCGCGATCCAAAAGCAGCTTGCGAACTTCTTCGCCCAGGCGCGTGCTGCCGGGGTCCCGGCAGACGACGACGTCGTGCCCGCCGCCGACCAGCCAGTCGCAGAACAAACGCGTCTGCGTCGACTTGCCGCTGCCGTCGACGCCGTCAAGAGAAAAGAACATGGCTACTCCACCCTGGGCGCCCAACGGTACGCGAGGGCACCAAGCGCGGAAACGGGCGGGGCGGGGGCAGGGTCAGCATGCGGTCCAAACATGCTGGCGATTTTAGCGGCCCTCGGATCAATACGGCAAACGCCGCATCAGCGAGATTACGCCGCACCCCCGGCGGAGTCCGGTTCCTCCTCGTTTGCGGTTTTTTGCGACGCAGCTTCCGGTGTTAGAGCAAAGACGAGAGTTTGAGGCACAAACGCCCCGTGTCCCGCCTTGATCCTGCGGCTGGATGCCGCTAAGATTGGCAGTTTCCCAAAAATGGCAATTGCTGGCGTTGACGAGATCGATCATGAAAACCTACATGGCCAAGCCGGGCGAAGTCGAGCAGAAGTGGTGGCTCGTCGACGCCTCCGACAAAGTGGTCGGCCGACTGGCCTCCGATATCGCGACCGTGCTGATGGGTAAACATCGGCCGACTTACACGCCCCACGTCGACACGGGCGACTTCGTGATCGTCATCAACGCGGAAAAAGTCGTCTATACCGGCAAGAAGTGGGACCAGAAGAGGTACACCTGGTACACGGGCTACACACGGCTGAGGTCTGAGACGGCCGCAGAGAGGCTCCAGCACAAGCCCGAAAAAATCATCACCGAGGCCGTGCGGCGGATGCTCCCCAAGAACAAGCTGGCCATCACGATGCTGAACAAGCTCAAGGTCTACGCCGGCAGCGAGCACCCCCACCAGGCACAAACGCCCGAAGTCAAAGAGCTGGGAGTGAAATAGGGTCCGGCGGCGGGCCGTACGTCACCCGATTCCCAATTTTTAACCGACCATCAAACAGGCTATGTCCACCGTCGAGCACCCGATCAAGACCTCCACTTCCGATGCCCTAGGAACCGGCCGGCGCAAAACGTCGGTGGCGCGGGTACGCATCCGCGCCGGCCAGGGGAACATCACCATCAATGGACGCTCTCTGGAGGACTACTTCGTCAACGAGCACGAGCGGCACGACGTGCTGGTCGGGCTGGAAAAAACGGAGCGTCGCGGGTCGGTCGACATGCAGATCACCGTGTCGGGGGGCGGTCCGACGGGGCAAGCCGGAGCCTGCAAGATGGGCATCGCCCGGGCTCTTAAGATCTACGATCCCACGCTTGAGCCGATCCTGCGAGCGAACCATCTGCTCACGCGCGATAGCCGCATGAAAGAGCGCAAGAAGTATGGTCTTCGTGGCGCTCGCCGCGGTACCCAGTTCTCCAAGCGATAGGCGCCTTCCTGGGCTTGCCATTAAAAGACTGGCGAAGCATCGTCTGGTTGTTTCGTTCTTCGCCTCTCCGCCCGTCCGACGCACGCGGAATGCAGAAGCCACGCCGTTCTGCCGCTGCGTCTCCTCCGGGTTGTCCGCAACGGTAGAATTCATACAACCGCTCCCTCAACGTCGTTGCACCTCTTGGATTCGACCGGCCGTTCGATTCGGCTGGTTGTGAGCGGCAGAAATGACTTCACCGCTTCCCTTTCCACTGGGGTCCCGTGTTGGGCAACCGGTTCATACTGCCGGACCGCGAGGATTGCCGGCTTCGTCAGGACTGCGTCGACCCATTCTGCCGCTATGAATGGGAAAACTTTCTAAAGAAGCAGCCTAGTCCGAATCGAAACTACCTTTCGGAAGGCTTCAGTCACGCGGGACTCTCCATAACGGAAAGTACCGATATGCCGGAGCCGCAGGGGGGATCTGCCGCGGGGCCCATGTCCCGCCGTCGCGGGACCGCCGAGTGCATCGGCCGGTCCAGGGACGGGCGGCGTGCTCTCTCCTGCCTCGGTTCTTCCGGGGTACCGTCGCCCGGAAGTGAGTGGAATCCGGAGTGGGTCGACTGGAACACGACTTCTCCAAATTACGGATTTTCACTGACTTCCGAATGCCCTGATTGCCGATGACCGTAGTTAAGGCCGGATCAGAGGGATCTGACCAAAAGCCGATGAATATGAAAGAACGTGTAAGCCCCGACCCAGTTGTTTGCGGCGGCTGGCTGCCCACCCACAGCCGGCGAGAAGGAAGCGCGACAGCCAAGGTTGCTGCAAACGAAAAGGGGTAACGCTCGTGCCGAGGCCGCGTGCCGCGTGACGAGCCCTTTAAACCAACGCGATAGTAAATCGGAGAGCCTGCGATGAAGGTTTTCACAACTGGACAGGTCGCCAAGATCTGTAAGGTGGCCCCGCGCACCGTCAGCAAATGGTTTGATTCCGGCCGGCTGAAGGGTTACCGCATTCCGGGATCCCAGGACCGTCGCATCCCCCGCGAATACCTGATTCGGTTCCTCAAGGAACATGGTATGCCGCTGGGCGACCTGGAAGACGAAGCGATGGCCAAAGTGCTCGTCGTTGGCCAGGATCAGGTCCTCATCGAGAACCTGAAGCGCGAGCTGCCGCTGGAAAAGTCATTCAAGCTGGCTGTGGCCGCCAGCGGGTTCGAGGCCGGCATTCAGGCCGAGAGCTTCCATCCGGACTGCATCATCGTCGATTTCTCGATCGGCCGCACCGAGGCATTGCAGATCTGCCAGAACCTGCGCCGCAACAGCGAGTACTCGGACACGATCTTGATCGCCCTGCTGCCCGACGACGGCAATTCCAACAGCTTCGATCGCTCGACGATCAACGAAACATTCAAGAAGCCGTTCGACGTGGCCTTGCTGGCCGAGCGACTCCGAACGCTGATCGGCGCCCGTAAGGAACTGGTGCGGTAGGCGCCGCAAAGACCTTTGCCGCCGGTAAAAAAGTAACCCGTCGCGGATAGACCCCCGCGACGGTTCTTTTTTGCGCTCGCATGGCCGGCTCTTGGCCCGCATTGATCCGCCGTCCGCGGCCCTGTTAACGCCGGCCCCCGTTTTGCGGTCTACTTCTTGGCCGGGGTCGCCCCGCACCAGACCACGGGACACTCCGTCGACCCTTTGGTGGCCCCTCGACGGGCTGCCGGGTTGCCCTAGAATGACGCCATCAACGGCGGGACAGCGGGTGCCGGCGAGGGACTCAGATGAGCGATCTGACACATTTTGACGAGCAGGGCGCGAGCCGCATGGTTGATGTCAGCGCCAAAGAGCCGACCCTGCGCGTGGCGCGGGCGAGCGGGCACGTGACGATGGCCCCGCAGACGCTGACCCTCATCCGCGACCGCCGGCTCGCCAAGGGGGACGTAATCGAGGTGGCCCGGCTGGCAGGAATTATGGCCGCCAAGCAAACCTCCCAGCTTATCCCCCTTTGCCACATTTTGCCGTTGGAGGGAGTCGAGGTGGCGTTCTCCTTTCCCGACGAGGCCACCGTCGCGATCGAGGCCACCGTGCGCGTCACGGCGCGAACGGGCGTTGAGATGGAGGCGCTGGTCGCCGTGACCGTGGCCGCACTCACCATTTACGACATGTGCAAGGCGGTGGACCGAGCCATGACCATCGGGGGCGTGCGGCTGGAAGAGAAATCGGGCGGCCGCAGCGGGAATTTCCAGCGAGAACATCGTGTGCCCGGCGAAGGCGCACGAGCCAACACGGAACCCGAATGATCGGGCGAGAAAGCACTTGACGCGAGAATCTATGAGCCAGGCAACTCAAGCTCGGACCAACTTGCCGAATCGATTGCGAGTCCTCTATGAGCCGATTCACAAAGAACTGGCTCAGGTAGAAGAGATTCTGCGCAAGGAGGCCCGCAGCCCTTTTCCGGCCATTGACGAGTTGGTTAAGCACGGTTTCCGATTGGGAGGCAAGCGTCTGCGTCCGGCCCTGCTCCTGCTCGTCGGCAAAGCGGCGGGGGGGCAGGTCGGCCGCGAGCACCTGCTGTTGTCGGCCGTCGTGGAAATGATCCACACGGCGACCCTCGTTCATGACGACGTGCTCGACGAGGCGGCGCTGCGCCGCCACCTCGACACGGTCAACGCCCGCTGGAACAATCAATCGAGCATCCTGCTCGGCGACTTTCTTTTCAGCCACGCTTTTTACCTGGCCAGCACCACCGGCAGCGCCTTCGCCTGTCGAGAGATCGGCCGGGCGACGAACATCGTTTGCGAAGGCGAACTACGGCAGGTGACCAGCCGGGGCAATCTGGCTTTCACGGAAACGGAGTATCTGTCCGTCATCGAGGCCAAGACGGCCGAACTCTGTGCCTGCTCGTGTACCTTGGGAGCCCATTACGCTCGTGCTGCCAGGGGCGTCGTAAAGGCAATGGGCCGTTACGGCCGCTATTTGGGAATCGCCTTTCAAATCGTCGACGACTTGCTCGACCTGGTGGGCAGCGAGGAACTGGCGGGCAAGTCGCTGGGGAGCGACCTTGAGCAGGAAAAACTGACCCTGCCCCTGATCAGGTTGCTCAGCCAACTGAACGAAGCCGACCGGCGGCGGCTGGCCGACGTGTTGAAAGAAGACCCGCCGCGGCGCCGGGCGAAGCTGGCCCGCTGGCTCGATCGAAGCGACGGCTTAGATTACGCCCGCGCTCAAGCGGCCGCTTATGTGCGACGCGCGGCCGTGCAACTACGTGTTCTGCCCGCCAGCCGCGAGCGCGACGTCTTGCGCCGCCTGGGACGATTCGTACTCCAGCGCAGCCAGTAGTTTGTGGTGCTGCCTCTCCGCCGCCTGGCCGCGAACCGCAATCTGCCGGGAACCGCCGGGCAGGCCAGAGCCCACACCACCACCGCTTCTGGGGTAGGCTCTCAGGCTAACCGGTGCAAGCCGGCCGAGACCCGGCAAGCGGGTTACCACGTCCGGCAAGGGGCGTCTGCCGCCCCGCGGACGGCTCCCGCGGCTCCGCCGAACCTGCAATGGCTGAGCTTGCCCCTGCCGCCGCGCCCGGAGCTTCGTTGGCTGCGGCTCTTTCCTCGGCCAGCATCGGCCCGAGTTCTTCGACGAAGTCCCGCACGTCCTTGAACTGTCGATAGACGCTGGCGAAACGGACGAAGGCCACCTGGTCCAGCTCTCGAAGCTGGTCCATCAGCAAATCGCCCAGGTGACGGCTGCTGACCTCGTTGTCGAAGTTCGCGTAAATATCATTCTCCACCGTGGCCACAATGGCCTCGATCTGCTCGTCGCTCACCGGCCGCTTCCAGCAGGCTTTTTGCAACCCGCTCTTGATTTTTTCGCGGCTGAACGGCTCGCGCACGCCGTCCTTCTTGACCACCTTGATCGACGGCTCTTCCACGCGCTCGTAGGTGGTGTAGCGGCGCTTGCAGACGGTGCACTCACGGCGGCGGCGGATGGCGAATCCGTCCTCGCTAGCGCGCGAATCGATCACCCGGTCATTGTCTCGACGGCAAAACGGGCATTGCATGGTTTCATCATAGTCGGCTGTCAGCCGCGAGCCTAGCCGGTTGGCCAACGCCAGGGGGCGTCCTGAGCACGAATAACTTCGGTGTCTTGCCGCCCGCCGACAGGCACGCTTTGGCGTCCATCCGTTCCCGAGCGCCAGACGCGAGTCAGGCCGCGTGTGGCCTTCAAAGCCGCTGGCCGGCGATGTTCGCCGCCGCCTCATGCAGCGCCTTTCGCATCGGGCTGGCGTCGCTGTTCGGCAGGCCGGAACGCTGCAGCAGGAGAACGGTGTAGATTCCCGTCGTGGGATCGATCCAGGCTTGCGTGCCATAGGCGCCGCCGTGCCCGAAGGTGCCGCTCGAAAGGCTTTCGGTCACGCCCTGCGGGCGGCTCACGAGGCCGAAGCCGTACCCCCAGGCGCTGCCGTCAACGAAGCCCGCCTTCAGGTCGCCCGTGTGGACGCCGGTCATGTCAGCCAGCGTCTTTTCGTTGATGATCCGACGGCCGCGGAGCGTTCCGCCGTTGAGCAGACATTGGTAGAGCCGCGCCAGGTCGTCCCCCGTGCTGAACAGTCCGCCCGCCGGGACGGGATGCTTGGCGCCGGCGGCGTAGTCGAGCACGCCGCCGGGCTGGGCCACAAGCTTGTCCCCTTCTTTGCCGTAAGTGATCGCCAGCCTTTCAAGCTGGCCCGCGCTGGGATACGGCGTGGTGTCGAACATGCCCAGGGGCTGAAAAATGTGCGTGGCCAAATAGGCGTCGTAAGACACGCCCGAAACCACCTCGATCAAACGACCAAGCGTGTCGATGCCCGCGTTGCAGTAGCTCCACCGGCTGCCCGGCTCGAACATGAGGGGCGCCTGGCTGACGGCGATCGTGGTCTCGCTCAGCGTGCGATTCCGCTTCTGGTAAACGTCCGCCAGGCCGGGGGGATAATTCGCCAGGCCGGAGGTGTGCGTAAGCAGGTCTTTGACGGCCACCGGCCGCGACGGCCTTTTTAGCGTTACTCCGTCGTTGTCGCGCGACGCGGCCAGCATTTGGCCCGCGAACTCGGGCAGATATTTTTCGACCGGGTCGTCGACGTAGACCTTTCCCTGCTCGACGAGTTGCATCACGGCCAGGGCCGTGATCGGCTTGGTCATCGAGGCGATGCGAAACAGGCTGTCACGCCGCATCGGCAGCTTGTTGTCCAGGTCGGCCAGACCGAGAACCTGGACGTCGAGCACTCCGTTCTTGTTGCCGATGAAGGTAACCAGACCCGAAACTTCGCCGCTATCGACGAAAGGTTGCATGGCCGCTTTGACCAACTCGGACTGGGCGTGTGCGTGCCCGAGGGGCAACGAGCAAACGAAGAGGCAAGCAAAGATGGCGAGGTATCGCACGGTGGGGCTTTCCATGAAGGACGTTCTGGCCCCCCGGAACCGCCGGGGGGCTGCCGCCGCCATCATAACCAACCGGCCGAGTGATCGGTTCGGCCCGAGAAAAAATGCCCCGATCCCCGTGGTCGAGCTTCGGGTCGGCTGGCGACTTTTTTCTTGGACTTTACGGCCGGCTTGGATTAGGCTACACGAAGTTGGCGCCCCAGCTACCAATTTGTGGTGCGCGCATTCCCAAGTCCTGCCGAAGAAGAGGATCGAAGCGATGTTGTCCGTCTCACGTCTGGCAAAGAACACCCGGGCATGGTCGTCGATCGCCACAGCAATCGCGCTCTTGGTCGCGTCGACGCTGGCGGCGCCGGCTTCGTCGGCGGCGGGACCACGAGCGCGCCGCGCGGCCAAAGCGGCTGCGAAGGTCGCGCCGCAGCTCGCGACCAACCCGTCCGACGCTTCAAGCCAGCCGACCCAGCCGGGCCAAGCCCGCCCTGACAGCATGTCGGGCCGACCGGGCAAGATGGGGCAGTACAATCCGCAAGACGAAACCGTCGACATGTTCGAAGCGATGGAGGCCGGGCAGATTGCAGTCCGGTTTATTCCCAAGGACTCGACGCAGGGCCGCATGTTCATCAAGAACAAGACCGATAAGCCCCTGAACGTGCGCCTGCCGGAGGCGTTTGCCGCGACGCAGGTGCTGGCACAGATGGGCATGGGCGGCATGGGCATGGGCGGCATGGGCGCGGGGGGCGGCGGTGGACAAGGGATGGGTGGCGGGGGAGGCGGCGGCAACATGGGTGGCGGCGGTATGTTCAACGTGCCCGCCGAGAAGGAGGGTAACCTCAAGGTGCCATGCGTCTGCCTGGAGCACGGCAAAGCGGAGCCTCGGCCGCAAATGACCTACACCATCAAGCCGATCCAGTCGTTCACCACCAAGCCCGGTGTGGCCCAGATGCTTAAGGAGTTGGGACACCATCGAATCGACCAGCGGTCCGCCCAGGCCGCGGCCTGGCACCTGAACAACGGCATGACGTGGGAGCAACTTGCCAGCGAGACCATCGAGCGGGCGGACGGCAGCAGCTATCCGTATTTCGCGCCGCAGGAATTGCAGGCCGGCATGCAGATCGCCGAGGAGGCTTTGGCCGCCTCGAAAACGGACGACCAGGACCGGCAAGATAGCCCCAAGAAGCCGAGCCCCGGCGAAACTGCGGCCAACGGAAGATAAGCCGTCGTCAAGGGCTCTTGCCCGCGCGGTTCTGCCACGTTGCAGCTTTACCGACGGAGTTTGCATTGCCCGTCGGTTCTTCGATGCCAGTTGGGTTGGCTTTCTCAGAGAGTCTCGACATCGGGTTAACCGCTATTCGAGAACTGGCGAGCAGGCGAGACGCCCGCACCGTGCCGGTTCTCGATTAGGCTCCCAAGCACTTCGCCCCAACCGTTGCTGGCGCGGCTTGACATCCGGTCGATTACACGCCTACGATTCGGAGGTGTGCAGGGCGGGCCCTTCCCTTTGTCTCGATCGATCGATCATGACTACCACCTCTTTTTGCGTGCCGCGGCGTGAAGTCGTGCCGCCGGTCGTTCGGCCCTACGAATCAGGACGGCAGCTTGCCGCGCAGTTGCTTGCGAGACCGCGGAGGCTCCCGCTGGCGGTGGCTTGTGCCGCCGCCCTCTTTCTAACTCCGCGGCACGCCTCAGCGCTCACTCCAGAGAGTCCCGAGGTCAAGGAGGTCATCGCCAAGGGGGTCCGTTACCTGGAGGGGGTAACCAACACCGGTTACGACAACAAGAACCCCGGTGCCAAAGCGCTCGTCGCCATGTGCGTTCTCAAACACTACAAAGACGTGGCGAACAGCGAGGACGCGGGCCGCGATCATCCCAGGGTGGTTGAGGCTGTCGAAGCGATCCGCGACGGACTCAGAAGTGGCTTAGCCAAGCAGCAGATGATCTATAACACGGGTGTCTGCTTGCTCTTTCTTTTAGAGCTCGACCGTGTCGCCTACCGGCCAGAGATGGAACAACTGCTGGCTCTCCAGCTTACTAACCAGAAGGCAAACGGCAGCTTCGATTACGTCGACATTGCGGCGTACAACGGCGACATTTCGGTGAGTCAATACGGAGTGCTTGGGTTCTGGGCCTGCCAGATGGCACAGCTTCCCGTCCCAATCGAAAGCTGGGACCGGGTTGCCAACTGGTTGCTGCGTGTCCAAGATCCCGGCGGGGGATACGGATATAAGGCGACCGATCCGGGGAACTTCTCCAGAGTGTTGCAACCGGAAGTCAGGCTCAGCCTTTCGGCCGCCGGACTGGGAAGCGTTTGCATCTGCGCTGCCACGGTGTTGGGTCCTCCGGAGGACAAGGAAAAGGAAACGGGGCCGCCGCAACTCAAACGGGTCGAGTCGTCGGTTCGCGTGGCTCTCCCCCGCAGCAAGAACATCAGCATGGAGCGTGTCAACGACGTGTTGGCTCTTGGAAAGGGCTACTTCGCCAAGAACTACACGAGCGACTATAAAATGGACCCCATCGTTCACATCCACTACTACATGTATGCGATGGAGCGCTACAAAAGCTTTCTGGCGGAACTGCAGCCGAACGAGAAGAACGACAACCAATGGTACGACGACGGATACGCCATGCTGGCGAAAACCCAGCTCTCCGAGGGTTGCTGGCACTCCCCCGGCAATCAGGTCATCGATACGTGTTTTGCCGTGCTGTTCTTGATGCGTTCGACAAAGAAGATCATCGAGCGGGCCAAGACATTTGGCGGCGGATTGCTGGTCGGCGGACGGGGCCTGCCGGAGAATTCGGCTGACATCCTCATCGCGCCGGGCGGCATTCGGACGAAACCGCTGAAGGGACCGGCGATGGAACTGCTGCAAAAGCTGGCCCCGGATGATCCCCACATGGAGGAAGTGCTCAGCGGGCTCGAGGGTCAAAGCCTCGTCCAAGAGGGAGACCGGATGAACGACGTCCAGAAACGGCTGCACCACATGATGGAGCAGGCGAAGACGCCCGAGTCGAAAGCGGCGGCCCTGAAGTTGATCGGCCGCACCCGCAACCTGGACGAGGTCCCGATCTTGATCGAAGCCTTGAAAGATCCCGACGCGACGGTCTTTCTCGCCGCCAACGATGCGTTGAGATTTCTGGCTCGCAAGTTCGGCGACGCGGGCTATTACGGAGGCACCGACGAAAAGGGGCGCAAGCATGCCAGGGAGAAATGGATCGCCTGGTACCGCGAAGTCCGTCCCGATGCCGAGTTCGACGTAGATTGACTTTCTCGCCCTCAACGCCGGCGGACAAATCAGGAACAGAGAAGGGCACCGCCAGGTAAGAGTCCCACGAGAACCGGCTGGCAGCCGGCGCCGGTTCTTGGATGGGCACCCAATTAAGTCCCTCCTTCCCTTTACAACGGAGCCCACTATGTCCGATGCCTCGACGAACGCCCCCCGTCAAAACGCCGCGCAAAAGCCGCTTCCCCCCTGGATCACGTCAGGCGTCCTAGGGCTGGCGCTGGGTGGCGGCGCTTGTTTTGCAGCCATGTACTACCACTACGCGCCAGTTCCGGCGACGAACTACCAGGGCCCCTACGGAGGCGACGCGGCGGCGGGCGGATCGCCTCCTGGCGGAGCAGGCGGGGCCCCGACGGCGGGAGGAGGCGGGGGAATGCCCGGCGGCATGATGGGAGGCGGAATGATGGGCGGGGGCATGGGCGGAGGAATGATGGGGGGCGGTGGCATGGGAGGCGGCGGTGGGGGCGGCGGCGCTCGCGGCAAGCGCAACCTTACCTCGATCGTCGGAAAGCTCGACCTGGCGAGCAAGGGGATTTCGTTTCGGCTGGACGAGGAGCAATCAGCCAAGCTGGCCGAGCAACTGGCCAAGCTGGAAGAGGGGGAGAAAATGACGCAGGAAGAAGCTCAAGAGCGAGCCGATGCGATCGAGGCCCTTCTCACGGACGAGCAAAAGGAGACGTTGGCACAGTTCGAAGTGCCTCGCGGCAGCGGCGGCGGCGGTGGTGGTGGCGGTGGTAGCACCGGAGGACCGGCTGGCGGAGGAGGCGGTGCGCCGCGCGTGCCGGGAATGGGTGGCAACCCCAGCAGTTCCGAAGACGACGACAATCCGTTCCAACAAGAGACGAATCAATCTCGCCTCCACTCACTTCGGGATCGCTTGAACAGCGCGGCCCCCGAAAAAGGCCTCGAGACGTCAGAAACGAAAGAAGCCGGCGACCAGTGATCCCACGGCTGGTCCGCGTGTACCGTTAAAACTCCGCACTGCCGGGGGTGCGGGGAAACGGGATCACATCGCGGATGTTTGCCATACCGGTGACGAACTGCACGACTCGCTCCAGGCCCAGGCCGAAGCCGGAGTGCGGCACCGTGCCGTAGCGGCGCAGGTCGACGTACCACCAGTAGTTTTCCGAAAGAAGCCCCTGCTCGCGCATCCGCGACTCGAGCACATCGAGCCGCTCCTCGCGCTGGCTGCCGCCGATGATCTCGCCTACCTTGGGAACGAGAATGTCCATCGCGCGCACGGTTTTGCCGTCGTCGTTGACCCGCATGTAGAACGGCTTAATGGTGCGCGGGTAGTCGTACAGGATCACCGGCCGCTTGAAGAGCTGCTCGGTCAGGTAGCGCTCGTGCTCGGCCTGCAGGTCGCGTCCCCAGGCCACCGGAAACTCGAATTTCTGCCCGGATTTTTCCAGCCGTTCGACCGCCTCCGTGTAGGAAAGACGCATGAACTCGTTGCCGATCACCCCTTCCAGCGTGGCGATCACCGTGTCGTCGATGCGGGCATTAAAGAATTGCATATCTTCCGCCCCCTGCTCGAGGGCGTCGCGGAAGATGCGCTTCAGAAACGCCTCGGCGAGATCCATGTTGTCGGTCAACTCGTAGAAAGCCATCTCCGGCTCGACCATCCAGAACTCGGCCAGGTGGCGCGAGGTGTTGGAGTTTTCGGCGCGGAAGGTCGGCCCGAAGGTGTAGATCTTGCCCAGCGAGCAGGCGAAGATTTCTCCCTGCAGTTGCCCGCTGACGGTGAGATAGGCCGGCCGATGAAAAAAGTCTTTGGAGAAGTCGACCTTGCCCTCCGTTTTGGGAACGTTCGCCAGATCGAGCGTGCTGACCTTGAACATTTCGCCCGCCCCTTCGCAGTCGCTGGCGGTAATGACGGGCGTGTGAACGTACAGGAACCCGCGTTCCTGAAAAAACGCGTGGATCGACCTGCTGATGCAGTTGCGGGTGCGGGCGATCGCGCCGAACGTGTTGGTGCGTGGGCGGAGGTGGGCCAGCGTCCGGAGGAACTCGAACGAGTGCTGTTTCTTCTGGAGCGGATACGTCTCCGGGTCGGCCCAGCCGTGGACGACGACTCGCGTGGCCTGCAGTTCCGTCTCTTGGCCTTTGGCGGGGGACGCCTTGACCAGGCCTTCGACGGTCACGCTGCAACCTGCGCCGAGGTGCTTGACCTCGCTGTCGTAATTCGCCAGCCCGCTTTCCGCGATCACCTGCAGGTTGCCGAACGACGAGCCGTCGTTGATTTCCAAGAAGCTGAAGCCACCCTTTGAATCGCGTCGCGTGCGCACCCAGCCTTGCAGCCGCACTTCGTGTCCTACCAAAGCCGCCTTGCGCGCCTCCGCGATGCTGATCTTCTCCATGCCGCCAGTATATACGCTGCGGTCCGTTGCGACAGGAGGGCCGATCGAGCTCGGGCTGTTCAGATGGCCGGGGAACTGGCTGCTTTCTTGCAACGAGCTTGTGGAAAGGTAGTGTTCGTCGAACCAAGTTGGGCGAGCCACGAGCAAACCACATGCCCGAAGCCGCGAACGGCTCTCGCGAATCGAGCGCGCTCAGTGAACCTCACCGTTCCGGGTGGAGGAGGCGGAAAACGGTCGTTAGAATCTGAGGACGCCTTCTTGCTTGCAAATTGACATCCGAAAGCACCTCATGAGCGTCGTTCCAACCGACGGAGATGAAAGGGTGGCCTGGCCCCATCGCGCCCACGATGTTTACGCGGGTACGGGCGGTTTGCGGCGCGGTTTCCCTGCGTTTCTCTCGCAGCAGTAGGTTCTCTTATGACCTCCGGCCGAAGCGTATTGGTGGTCGAAGACGAACAGACCGAGCGCGACGCACTGGCCCGCCTGTTGCGCATGGAACAATATCGCGTCTTCACGGCGCGCGATCCTGAAGAGGCGCTGGAGTATCTCGATGGGGAAGTCGGCCTGGTGATCAGCGACGTGCGCATCGGCAACGCCAGCGGCATCGAGTTACTGCGCATGTGGCGACGGCGACGGCCGCATACCCCCTTCATTATGGCTACGGCTTACGGCGATGTTGATTCGGCGGTGGCAGCCATGAAGCTGGGGGCTGAAGACTACCTGACGAAACCGGTCGATCCAGAGGCACTGCTTCTGCTGGTGCGACGCACGATCGCGCGGCAGGAGGTGACGTCGCCCGACCGGCAGAAGGGATCGGCCGCCGCTCCAGGCGTGCGCATCCTGGGGCAATCGGCCGTCATGATCGACGTACTCGAACGCGTGCGCCGCGCGGCCCAAACCAGCAGCCTGGTGCTGATTCTCGGCGAATCGGGCACAGGGAAGGAACTCATCGCCTCGGCCATCCACGCCCAAAGCCGGCGCAGTATCGGGCCGTATGTCGCGGTCAACATCGCGGCCTTGCCGGAAAACCTGGTCGAGGCGGAGCTTTTCGGCCACGTGCCCGGCGCCTTTACCGGCGCCGAGCGCGACCGGATCGGACGATTCGAGGCGGCCGACGGCGGCACCCTGTTCATCGACGAAATCGGCGACTTTCCCCTGGCGGCTCAGGCCAAGCTGCTCAGGGTGCTAGACAACCTCGCCGTCAACCCGGTCGGAAGCAACGAAGAGCGCCGCGTGGACGTGCGACTCGTCGCCGCCACCAGCCGCAATCTGGCGGAACTTGTGGCCCGCGGCAACTTCCGCGAGGACCTGTTCTATCGCCTCAACGTGCTGACCATCGAGCTACCGCCGCTGCGCGACCGGCATGACGATATTCCCTTACTGATGGACGCCTTTCTGGCGGAAGCATGTCGGAAGTATCAGCGGCCGTGGCCAACCATGTCGCCGGAGCTGATCAGGTTTATGCTCGCTTACGATTGGCCGGGCAACGTGCGGCAGTTGCGCAACGCGATCGAGAACATGGTCGTGATGTCCAACGGCCGGAGCCTTTCGCTGGACGATCTGCCGGCCTACCTGAGCGGGAATTCCTCACTGCTGGCCAAGGCCTTCGATCGCGGCGGGAACAACCTGCGAGATATCGAACGAACGGCGATCCTGTCGGTGCTGGAACGCTGTGGCGGCAACCGGACACACGCCGCGGAGGCACTGGGAATCTCGGTGCGCACACTGCAGCGCAAACTCAAGGCATGGGGGCTAGGCGGTAACCAGACAGAACTCGACGTTAGTTAGAACTCGCTTTTCTTTTGACGGCGTCTCTCTGTCAACTCCGGAGCGTTCGACTTCGACTTACATCGTGTTTACCTTTTAGCCGGGAGCCAACGGCGACCGCGAGGTTGGCACCGCGAATGGGGCGAGCGGTATTTTCGGAACTAGCTCTGGCCCACAAGCTGCAAGAGCAGCCGCATCAGTTCCTGGCGGAACGCAGGTTTGTTCAGATGGTAATCGATGCCGGCCTCGACGGAGCGGATCCGGTCTTCTTGACTGCGAAATGCCGTGATGGCGATCAGCACCGGGTGCACGGGTTCTAACTGCTGGCGCAACCGTCGCGCAAATTCCCACCCGTCCATATCGGGCAGTCCAATATCGAGGAGGACGATTTGCGGCACGAACTCCAGCGCCGTCTCCATGCCTTGGCTCGCGGTTGCCGCGGTGCGCACGTCGCAACCGAGCAGACGCGCATACCGCGACAGAAAATCCGCCGTGTCCGGATGGTCCTCGACCACGAGGACGCGCGGCCCCGGTGACGCCGATACGTCCGTCATCAATTTGAGTTTGGCTGCAACTTGGAGGGAACCATGAACGGTGGGCGGGCTGGCTGTCCGTGTTTCGGAGGGGGTCTCCGGGTCCAGGGTATGAGATCGGACAACGCCTGGATTGACCCGTAGTTTGATTTGCGTCCCACGTCGCACACTTCACCGGTAGTGTGCCCGTCGCCGCCGGTTACGGGCTTCTGCAACACGGTGTGCAGCCACCTGGAACCCACCCATCAAAGCAATTGTCGCGCCACGACAATCGGCTGCAATGGGCACTTTGATGTAAGCCCCTTTCGCACAACGGAGAGAGGGCCGAGAAAAAATCTCCAGAGCCCGCACGAGTGCGACAGAGCGTCGCAGCAATCGCACGTCGACCGCGACACATCGTCGCGGTATTCTCCTAGTGGGCCTGATGTGCCAGCCAGCGCTCGGCGTCGAGCGCGGCCATGCAGCCGCTGCCGGCGGCCGTAATCGCCTGGCGATAGTAGTCGTCGGCCACGTCGCCGGCGGCAAACACCCCCTCGACGCTCGTGTTGGTGCGGAAGGGAACCGTCCACTTGATGTACTTCTTCGGCGTCAGATCGAGCTTCCCTTCCAGGAAGCGCGTGTTGGGCGTGTGGCCGATCGCCAGAAACATGCCGGAAGCCGGGACTTCGCGGGTCGAGTTCTTGACGACGTCGCGCAGCCGCACGCCGGTGACGCCCTCGCGCTGGTTGCCCAGCACCTCGTCAACGACGCTGTTCCATTCCATGTCGATCTTGGCGTCGCTGAGCACGCGTTCGGCCATGATCTTCGAGGCCCGCAACTCGTCGCGGCGGTGCACCATGTGAATCTTGCTGGCGAATTTTGAAAGGTAGCTCGCCTCTTCGCAGGCCGAGTCTCCCCCGCCCACGACGACCAGCGGCTTGTTGCGGAAACGGGGCAGCGCACCATCGCATACGGCACAGGCGCTGACGCCGAAGTTCTTGTACTTGTCTTCGCTGGGCATACCCAGATAGTTGGCCCGCGCGCCCGTGGCGATGATCACGGCCTCCGCTTCGACCGGCTCGCCGCCGGCCGGGAAGAGCTTGAACGGCCGCTTGGAGAAATCGACTTCGACAATGTCGTCCGTGATGATCCGCGTGCCGAAATTCTTGGCTTGCTGGCGCATCAACTCCATCAGTTCCGGGCCGCTCACGCCCTGCTTCGTGTGGGGCGCCATGAGTTGCCGCTGCCCCTTCTCGATGGAGTTATCGAGGTACGATTCGAGGTCGCCGTGGGGAAAGCCCGGGTAGTTCTCCACCTCCGTTGTGAGCGCCAGTTGTCCTAGCGGCAGTGTGCCGGCGATCCGGTTCTCCTCGGTGATCGCCCCCTCGAACACCAGCGGTGCCAGCGAGGCCCGCGCCGTATAAATGGCGGCAGCCCACCCCGCCGGCCCGCTCCCCACGATGACCACTTTCTCGGCCAATTTGGCAATCTCCCTTTTTTCGCTATGACGCCGCCCTCAGCGGCGCCGGCACTTCGTGAGCGTTCTACCTGAATCTCCGCCGACATTATAGGTGCGGCGGCTACTGCGCCTACCACGTTCGGCTTGCCGGAAACAACTGCTAAGGCATATTCTTCTTGTAGGAGAAAAACCATGTCGCAAGCAGTGGCAAGCGGAGTCTGGACCGGGCAACACTTCGTCGACGGCCGATGGCTGCCGCTCATGGGGGAGCGATTCGAAAGCTTGAATCCGGCACGCGCCGACGAAGTTCTCGGCCACTATCCCCGCGGCACGGCCGCCGACGTCGATCAGGCCGTTACCGCGGCCCGCGCCGCCTTTGACCCCTGGCGACGCCAGAGCCGGGTGAAACGGGGGGAATTGTTTCTTCGGCTGGCCGAACTGATCGATCGCCAAACCGACGAGTTGGCCCGCGTGCTCGCCTCGGAGAGCGGCAAGGTTTTCGACGAAGCCCGCGCCGAGGTGGTCGAGGGGCTGCACATGGTGCAGTACGTCTTCGGCACGGCCCGTCAGCCCAGCGGCCAGGTGATCGACTCCGAAATCGAAGCCAAAGACCTTTATGTCCGCCGCAAGCCGCGCGGCGTCGTCGCGGTGATCACCCCCTGGAATTTTCCCTTCGCCGTCCCCCTGTGGATGCTCGCCCCGAGCCTTCTAGAGGGAAACACCGCGGTCTTTAAGCCGTCGGAAGAGACGCCCGAAATCGGCCAGCGCTTGGTGCGGCTGTTTGAGGACGCCGGCTTTCCGAGCGGGGTGATCAATCTGGTGCACGGCCTGGGTGAAGAGGCGGGCGACGCGCTGGCCCGGCACCAGCAGGTCGACGTGGTTTGTTTCACGGGCAGTTATGAGGTCGGCTCGCATATTCGCAAGGTGGCCGCTGAGCACCCGCACAAGAGCTGCGCGCTGGAGATGGGTTCCAAGAGCGCGGTGATCGTCTGTGAAGACGCCTCGCTCGACCTGGCCGTGAACGCCGCCGTTCTCAGCGCCTTCAAGACGACCGGGCAGCGCTGCGTGTCGGCGGGGCGCGTGCTGGTGCACCAGCGCCGCTACGACGAATTCGCCGCCGGCCTGGTCGAGCGGGCGCGGCAAATTTGCTTCGCCGACCCGTTTGCGCCGGGCGCCTTCGCCGGACCGCTCATCAACCAGCGGGCCGTCGAAAAGGTGGCCTACTACAATAACCTGGCCCGGCAGGAGGGAGCGGAGGTTCTGCTCGACGGCGGACGGATGATGGACGGCGAGCATCGGGCGGGCCATTTCATGTCGCCTTTCGTCTACCGGCAGACCTACCGGCCCGAGGCGCGGACGATCCACGAGGAAGTGTTCGGCCCCCATCTGGCGATCGTCCCGTTCGCCAGCGATGAGGAGGCAATCCACATTTACAACGACACGCCCTACGGCCTTTCGATGGCCGTGATCACCGAAGACTACCGCCGCTGGCGGCTTTACCGCGACGAGTGCGACTACGGCATGGGCTACGTCAACCTGCCGTGCATCGGCGCCGAGGTCCATCTGCCGTTTGGCGGCGTGAAGCGCAGCGGCAACGGGCAGCCCTCGGCGGCCGCGCTGGTCGACGCGGTGACGCATCGCGTGGCCTTCACCGTCAACCACGCTCGCACCATCACGATGGCGCAGGGCATGAGCGCACGGGTGCCCGAATCAAAGTGACCGCCAACGCAAAGGGTAACACGAGTATGGACGCTCCCCGTCTTCTCACTTCGCTGCCGGGTCCCAAAGCGGCCCACTGGATCGCCCGCGACGAGCGGGTGATCTCGCCTTCGTACACGCGCGGCTATCCCCTGGTCGCGGCCCGCGGTTGGGGCTGCGTGCTGGAAGACGTCGACGGAAACCTGTTTCTCGACTTCACCGCCGGCATCGCGGTCAACGCCACGGGCCATTCGCACCCGGAGGTCGTGGGGGCGATCGCCGACCAGGCCGAGAAGCTGATCCACATGTCGGGCACCGACTTCTACTACGGTCCGGAAATCGAGCTTGCCGAAAGGCTGGCGGCGCTGGCCCCCGGCAGCGATCCGAAGAAGGTCTTTTTCGCCAACAGCGGGGCGGAAACAATCGAAGCGGCCCTCAAGCTGGCCCGGCATCACACCGGGCGGCAGCGCGTCATCTCGTGCTACGGGGCTTTTCACGGACGGACCTACGGGGCGATGTCGCTCGGCGGCTCGAAAGCCCTGCACCAGCAAGGGTTTGGCCCCTTGCTCTCGGGAGTGCAGCGGATCCATTTCGACTGTCCGGTCGAGGAGATCGAAGAGCTGTTCGCCACCGTTTGCCCGCCGGACGAGGTCGCGGCCATCTTCGTCGAGCCGATCCAGGGGGAAGGGGGCTACCGCGTTCCGTCCCCTGGTTTCTTGCCCATGCTGCGATCGGTCTGCGATCGGCATGGAATTCTGCTGGTGGCCGACGAGGTGCAGTCGGGCATGGGCAGAACGGGCAAGATGTTCGCCATCGAGCATTTTGGCGTCGTGCCCGACATGGTCTGTCTGGCCAAGGGGATCGCCAGCGGTTTGCCGCTGGGAGCGCTCATCACGCGGGCCAGTATCATGGACTGGCCGCCGGGAAGCCACGCTTCGACGTTCGGCGGTAACCCGGTGAGCTGCCGGGCCGCGCTGGCGACGTTCGATCTGATCGAGCGGGAGTACATGGCCAACGCCGTCGAACGAGGCGAGCAACTCGGCGCGGGGCTGGCCGCCCTGGCCGAATCGTGCCCCGTTCTGGCCAACCCGCGGGGTCTCGGTTTGATGCGGGCCATCGACGTGGTGGACGGCAACGGGGCCGATCCGCACCTTCGCCACGCCCTGCTTGACGCGGCCTTCCAGCGGGGGCTGCTCCTCTTAGGGTGCGGCCGGTCGGGCATTCGTTTTTGCCCGGCCTTGTGCGTGAGCGCCAAACAGGTTACCACTGCTTTGTCGGTTCTCGGCGAGGTTGCCGCGGCTCATGTGGGTGCCGCGCCCGGTCAGCCGATCGAAGGGGACGTCTTCGACGACGCGATGTAACCTGTTTTTCGACGCCGAAGAGCGGCTCCCGGGAGACCTATGGCAGACGTGCTGGTGCGACCTGTAGAATCTTGGCGCGACCGTCGTCAGTTTGTTCGATTTGCGTTCGACCACTACCGCAACGATCCGAACTGGATTCCTCCCCTGCTGGGGAACCAGCGCGAGTTGCTGGGCTACAAGCGGCATCCTTTCTACGACAACGCCGAGGCTCAGACATTTCTGGCCGAGCACAACGGCCAGGTGTGCGGCCGGATTGCCGCCATCGTCAACCGGGCGCACAACGAGTTTTATAAGGAGCGCCGCGGCTTTTTTGGCTTCTTCGAGTCGATCGACGACCCGGCGGTGGCGCGGGCCCTGTTCGACGCTGCCGCCCGCTGGCTGAAGTCTCGCGGCATGGAATCCTTCCGCGGACCAGCAAACCCCTCGATGAACTACGAATGCGGGCTGCTGATTCAAGGTTTCGACAGCCCCCCCACCTTCATGATGACCTACAATCCGCCGTATTACGAGCGGTTGGTCGAGGGTTATGGGTTTGCCAAGGGACACGATCTGCTGGCCTACCTGGGTGAGCGGGGCGACCTGCCACGGGTTGCGGAGCGGCTCAACCCGCTGGCCGACCAGGCCCAGGCCCGTTGCCAGGCCGTCATCCGCACCACCAATCGCAAAACGTTCCGGGCCGACGTCGAAGCGTTCGTCGATTTGTACAATCGCACGCTCACGGTCAACTGGGGTTTCGTGCCGTTGCCGCCAGGCGAGATGCGTAAACTGGCCACCTCGCTGGAGCACCTGATCGTGCCCGAAATGGCCGTGATGGCCGAAGTCGACGGCCAGGCGGTCGGCGCCATTATCGGCCTGCCCGACTACAACCCGCGCATCAAGGAGATCGGCGGCCGGTTGTTTCCTTTCGGCGTCTTTCGCTTGCTGAGCAAGAAGCGAGACATCAAACGTCTGCGCGTCCTGAGCATCAACGTCGTTCCCGAGTATCAGCGATGGGGGCTGGGTCTCGTGCTCATGAAGGCCCTTTCACCCAAGGGGATCGAGCTCGGTTTCGACGAAGCCGAGTTCTCCTGGATCTCGGAAGACAACGACCTGGCCCGCCTCGGCCTGGAGAAGGGGGGCGCGAAAGTCTACAAAAAGTACCGCATGTACGATCTTGAGCGGATCTGATTCAGGGATGCCGACCGGATGAGCGACGAGCGGACGACCTTGTCTGAATTGCGGGAACTCGTCCGCCAGTTCGTCGACGAGCGCGACTGGCGGCAATTTCACACGCCCAAGAATCTTGCCATGTCTCTGGCCATCGAGGCCGCCGAGTTGATGGAGCATTTCCAGTGGATCACGCCGGAAGAGTCGAGAGCCGTCGCTCACGACGGGGCGGCCCGATCCGCCGCTGGCGAGGAGCTCGCCGACGTCGTCTGCTATGCCCTGGCGTTGGCCAACGAGCTGGGTCTTGACGTGGCGAGCGCCGTGCGCGACAAGATGGTGAAGAACGCCCAAAAGTATCCGGCCGCCGAGTACCGGGGCCGCTACGGGTAGCCCCGCGCCGCTGGCCTTCCGGAGAATGACACGCATGAAAGCTTATTTGCGGATCTGCTTCCCCGTCTTCTTGATTTTTGCGTTACGCGCCGCAGCTCTCGGCGACGAACTCAAGATGAACGTGCGCAAGGCGGTGCCGGTTGCCGACGACCAAACATCGCCCCCGAAGCGCGTCGACGTGCAGGTCGCCTGGGATCCGGCCGAGACGGCCATCATCATCGTTGACATGTGGGACGACCACCACTGCAAGAGTGCCGCGGCTCGCGTGGCCGAAATGGCGCCCGCCATGAACCGTGCGGTGAAGGCCGCGCGTGCCAAGGGCGTGTTCGTGATCCACGCGCCGAGCGACTGCATGGATTTCTACGAGGGAACGCCGCAACGCCAGCGCGCCATCGACGCGCCGCTCGCCAAGGCGAGGGTGGCCTTCAAGTGGAACAACTTCGACCCGAACCATGAAGGGCCGCTTGATCCGGAAGTAGCCGAGAACGGTTGCTCCTGCGACACCAAGGAGCCGTGCAACCCCAGCTTCAAAGCCTGGAAGCGGGAGATCGCGGCCATCGAGATCGCGCCGGCAGACGCCGTGAGCGACAAGGGGCCAGAGATCTACAATCTGCTGCGCCAGCACCAAATCGAGCACGTCATTGTGATGGGCGTGCACACGAACATCTGCGTCCTCGGCCGGCCTTTCGGCATCCGGCAGCTCGTCTATCAGGGCGAGGACGTCGTTCTCTGCCGCGACTTGACCGACTCGTATCACCGCCGCCAGAAGGGGAGCCATTTCGACGGTCTGGAGGCGATCATCCGCCACATCGAGCGCTATTGGTGCCCCACGATCACCAGCGAGTCGCTCACCGGCGATTCGCCGTTTCAATTTGCGGCTGCAAAGTGAGTCCCCTCTCCCGCTGGGAGAGGGCTAGGGTGAGGGCGGGTGGAACCAGCGAACTCATTCTTGCGCGGCTCTAGAAGCCAGCCCCCGCATGGCCTTCGACATTCGGTGATGGCCCAACCGTGGCACATCGCCGCGCCGCCAATTACACTAACGAGCCACAACCTGCTCTCTTCCCGCCCGTGAGGACCTGCCATGATTCGCCGCCTGACGCCCCTCCTTTCGACCCTCTGCTGCCTCGCGCTGACGAGCCTTGCGCGCGGCGACGTCAAACTGCCGGCCATCTTCTCCAGTCACATGGTGCTGCAGCAGGGGCTGAACGACCGTGTCTGGGGCCTGGCCGATCCCGACGAGGAGGTGACGGTCGAGATCGCCGGGCAGAAGAAAACGGCCAAGGCGGGCGCCGACGGCAAATGGTCGGTCACGCTCGATCCTCTGCCGGCCGGAGGCCCCCACACCCTCTCCGTCAAAGGCCGCAACGAAATCAAGCTCGACGACGTGCTGGTGGGCGAGGTTTGGATCTGCTCCGGACAGTCGAACATGCAATGGGACGTGCAACTGTCGAACGATCCCGACCTGGAAAGCCTTACCGCCAAGTATCCCAACATCCGGCTGATTTCCGTGCCGCAGGTGGGCACGCAGGAGCCGCAGTTCACGTTCAACGGTCAATGGGACGTTTGCACGCCCGACACCGTCAAAGGCTTTTCGGCGGTGGGGTATTTCTTCGGCCGGCAACTGCACCAGACGCTGGGCGTGCCGGTCGGTCTGATCGACGACGCCTGGGGCGGCTCCGCCTGCGAGGCCTGGATTCGCCGCGACACCCTGGCGGCCGACGAGCGGTACAAGCCGCTCCTGACCCGCTGGGAGGAGCTCGAGAAAAAGTACAGCGAAGACAAGTCGTTGGAAGGCCAGATGCGCGGCAACGCCCGTCCCGCCAACATCTACAACGGCGTGCTCAAGCCCACCATCGGCTACGGCATTCGCGGCGCCATCTGGTACCAGGGAGAGACGAACGCCGGGCGCGCTTATCAATACCGCGACCTCTTTCCGCTCATGATCTCAAGCTGGCGAAAGGAATGGGGGATCGGCGACTTCCCGTTCTACTGGGTGCAGCTCGCCGATTTCCGCGGCGAGACAAGTGAGCCCAAGGAGAGCGATTGGGCCGAGCTGCGCGAGGCCCAGACAATGACGATGAGGCTGCCGAACACGGGCGAGGCGGTGATCATCGACCTGGGAGAAGACCAGGACATTCACCCGCGCAACAAGCAGGACGTGGCGAAGCGGCTGGCCCGCTGGGCGCTGGCCCGCGACTACGGAGTGAACGTGCCCTATCACAGCCCGCAATACAAATCGATGGAGAAGGGCAACGGCAAGGTCACGCTCACGTTCGATTTTGCGGGACCGGGATTGAAGACGTTCGACGTGAGGCAAGTGCGCGGCTTCGCGATTGCCGGCGAAGACAAGAAGTTTGTTTGGGCGGAGGCGAAGATCGTCGGCCCCGACAAGATCGAGGTCTGGTCGGACGCCGTCAAGGAGCCGGTGGCCGTGCGTTACGCCTGGGCCGACAACCCCGTCTGCAATGTTTACAGCCAGAACGGCCTTCCGCTGACGCCCTTCCGCACCGACGACTGGCCCGGCGTGACGGTGAACAGTAATTAACTGGGCAAAGTGGAGCCCGACATCGGATAGGACGAGCCCGCGAGTCCCCCAAAGTAGCAGGCACGCTCCGTCGTGCCGTCGCCGGTCACCGACTGACAGCCCACTCGCCAAGGTTTAACGGCTAATGGATCGGTGGGACTCGCTCGCTCGTCCCACCCGATTGCCTACCCACCTGTCTTCCCTAGCGACTCGCGCAGCCACTCGCGGAACTCGCGCTCCAACGCGTTCTCGCCAAGCGCGCCGCGGCGCTTGAGAAACGGTTCGAGCTCGACGCTACGCAGCCCGGGAAAGGAGAGACTGCGCTCGATCGTGTGGTACTGTCCGTCATCGCCCAGCGACTTGAACGCGAGGTGCTCGCCGTCATATCGCCATAACTCGGGAACACCCAACTCGGCGTAAACCAGCATACGACGGGATGAGGAGGACGAGAGATCGATTTCCACGACCAGGTCGGGCGGCGGGTCGACGGCCGGATCGTACTCTTCCCGCTCGCGCACGATCTCCTCGTGGCGGATGTAGTACGATTCGTCGGCTTCGACGCCGCTGGCGCGCTCTTCGGCGTGCATGGTGGTCGAACCGGCCGACGCGACCTCCCATCCGTGTTCTTGTGTGAGAATCTTGACGAATTGATGGAGCAGGCGGCTCAGCCTTTCGTGCAACTGCGAAAGGGTCATGATTTCCAGCACTCCACGATGGTAGGTGAGCCGAACAACACCTTCGCCCCTTGCCTTCAACAGGCCGAGATAAGTGTCCCATGCGACTCCGTGGAACACGACCCTTTGGTCGCCGCGAACGGGAGGTGCGATCGTAGCCATAAACGGTGCTCCAGAGGAGTGACTTTAAGCGCCAGTTTTATTTTAACCTAGGCCAGACCCAAACAGCGAACAAGCGGCGTTCTTGATTGCTTTCACAACTCACCGCGTGGTAGGCTGACGAGCATCACGTCACTTCTCGCGAGGGCCGGCCGATGTTCTTCGCGTCGCTCGTTGCGGCTGGATTTCAACTCGTTTGCGCCGCCGGCGTGTTCGCCATCGCCCGAACGGGAACAGCCGGGCGGGTGGTTGTGGCCAGTGTGGCCGGACTGATCGGCATCGGACTATCGGCGATAAACGGGGTTCTGCTGTTTCAGGGACTTTTGCTGGCGGCGATTGGCATCGCCTGCACTTGCGGCGGCGCAAGGCAACGGGTGTTCGCCGGGTTGGCCGCCGCCGCGAGCGTTGGCATCTTGGGTATTGCCGGTTGGGCGGGGGTGCGGTCCTGGCATGGGCTCAAGAACCGCTATCCCTTCGAGTCGATGTCGTCACGGCTGGCTTATGAAGAGAGTCACAGCCGGCTGGCTGGGCTCGATTCTCCAACGCCGAGCGAGTCGACTCGATATCGTCTGAAGAAGGCGGGGGA
The DNA here is from genome assembly GCA_035550375.1 of Pirellulales bacterium. Lineage (GTDB taxonomy): Bacteria > Planctomycetota > Planctomycetia > Pirellulales > JAICIG01 > DASSFG01. The sequence continues at coordinate 105,098 of DASZPH010000120.1, forward strand.
GTGGAACTCTTGGAGTGCTCGTAACCACGCGCTTGAACTCGTGCACGCGAGTTACGTGGAGCAGTTCATTGCCAGCCCCGGCTTTGGCGTCGGCCGTATGATTCGTCCGGCGCCTTACCATATCGAGTCGGGCGACAGGCGCGCGGATACTGTCTATCCGCTGGATTTACCGCCCGACCTGGACGGAAGCTCCGAGGATGCGGAAGACGTTAGCGTGGAAAGGGAGCCAAGGCTCTCTGCCAAATTCCTCGGCCTCTTGAACGCCCTGCACAACGATGCCCGCCACGACTTCCTCAGTCCGGACGGATTTGGCTATTTCCGCGATCGAGATCATGTGGCCGGCTTCGTGCCTCATGGCTTTTTGAACGACCAGCCGGCGCTGCACACAGGTGGACGTGACACGCAGTGGCTCACGGTCCGCGTCAACCTGGTCAGCCTACTCAAGCACGAAAGGCCAATGGCTTATGTTTCCAAGCACCTGCCGAACATGACCGAACTGCGCGACGCGCCGGTCCGTGAACTGGACGAGTTTGAGCAGCGGGCGCTCAGCTCGTTGTTCGAAGGAGAAGACATGGTGTCCGACGTGCATCCCAATCGTGTTCGAGCCGTTGGATCCTTGCGGGCCGCCAGGCAGTGCCTCGACTGCCATCAGGTCGAGCGCGAGACGCTGCTGGGGGCGTTCTCTTACGAGTTTCTCCGCGACCCGCCCGTGCGGCGTCTGCCGGAACATCGCCCCGACGGCGACGAGAAGCTGCTCTGACCGTCGCTTGAGTTGGTCTTTTCAAGGGCCGACGCTTGACACCGCCGTTAAGTGTTAATATATTGCCACCTGGCAATGTGCTAACACCGAAGCGAGGATCCCCGTCATGGCCAAACGCAAGGGCCCGCAGGAACTGGGGCGGCGCGAGCGGCAGATCATGGATGCCGTCTTCCAGATCGGCGAGGCGTCGGTCGCCGAGGTGCGCGAGCGTTTGCCCGATCCGCCCAGCTATTCGGCCGTGCGGACGATGATTCGCCACCTGGAGAGCAAGGGTTACCTGCGCCACCGCCGCCTGGGGATGAAGTACGTCTATCGGCCGACCCAATCGCACGAATCGGCCAGCCGCACGGCCCTGGGGCATCTGCTGGAGACCTTTTTTGGCGGCTCGACCAGCGACGCCGTGGCGGCCCTGCTCGACGTCTCTTCGGACCGGCTGAACGACGACGATTACCGCCGCATGCAGCAACTCATCGAACAAGCCCGAAAGGAGGGTCAGTGAGATGTTGACCATACTCGCCGGGTACGTTGATGACTTGCGGCAGTCGTCGCTCCTGTTCGACACGGTCACCAGGGGCACGGCGCTGCTCGTGGCGGCTATGCTGGCGACCGGGCTCTTGCGACGATCGTCGGCGGCCGTGCGGCACCGCATCTGGTGCTTGACTTTCGCGGCGCTGATCCTGTTGCCGGCCTTGTCGGCGACGCTGCCGGAATGGCGGCTGGCGGTTCTGCCCAACCGCGGCACGCTCGCTCAAAACAGCCCGCTTGCCCCGCCAGCGGAGGAAGCGTCGACAATTCAGACGCCTCTGCCACTCGAGAGCGATTCCGTGCGCCAAGGCGTTCCGCTCGTGGAGCAAGCAGACTATGGAGCCGCCGAACCGGCGAGCTACGAAGCACCGGCTCGCGGCGCCCCTCCGTCCAGCCACGTTCGCCCGCCGAGCCTTGCCGCCCTGTGGCTCATTGGCGCGCTCGTCGCCGTCTTGCCGCTCGTCGCCAGCCTCGTGCGTACCTTCTCCCTTCGCTGGCGGTCGCTTCCTATCAACGACGTTACATGGACCGCGCTGCTCGACGAGCTATGTGAATGCCTGGCGATGTCCCGCCGCGTACGCCTTTATGAAAACGCTTCCTCGCTGATGCCCATGACATGGGGCATCTTGCGGCCCGCCGTCATGCTGCCGCGGCACGCCCGCGAATGGACGGACCGTCTGCGGCGCGTCGTACTTTTGCACGAACTAGCGCACGTCAAACGCTGCGACGTCGGTTTTCAGCTCCTGGGCCGCGTGGCCTGCGCGCTCTACTGGTTCCATCCGCTCGCCTGGTACGCCTTGCGTCGCCTGCGGATTGAGCGAGAACTGGCCTGCGACGACTGTGTGGTGCTGGCCGGCGAGCGGGCGACCGACTACGCGGCCGATCTGCTGCAAATCGCCCGCTCTTACCGCGCGCTCCCTTTCGCAGCCGCCGTCGCCATGGCCCAGCGCAGCAACCTGGAGCATCGCCTCCGCGCCCTATTCGATCGAGCCCGTTCGCATCTGCCCGTCAGCACGCGGACGGCCCAGATTCTCCTGGTCACTGTACTTCTTCTTGCGACGACGATCGCTGTCGTGCGCCTAGCACCCCGTGCCGAGGCGGGCGACAATAAACAATCTGCGACTGACGAAGCTCAGTCCAAAGATGACGACGTGATCACCGTTGCGGGCATAGTCATCAATCCGCAAGGCAAACCGTCTGCGGGGGCCAATGTCTTTGCCGTCCGCTGGTATTGGGAACCCCATATCCCGCACGTGCCGCTTGCAGAGACAAAGAGCGGCGCCGACGGCCGCTTTACCATCTCCTTTCGGAAATCGCAGTTCGACGTCGACATAGGAAATCCGGAGCAGTGGATGAGCACGTCCATTGTGGCCACCGCGCGCGGCTTTGCGCCCGCCTGGGGATCGCCGCGCGATGTCGCTCCAGGATCTGACCTGAATTTGAGGCTCGCCGCTGACGATATTCCGGTGACTGGCCGGGTGGTCGATTCGGAAGGGAGGCCACTTGCCGGCGTGGCAGTCCGCGTGCTGCGCGTCGACACAGCGAAAGAGGAGGATCTTGACGGGTGGTTGGCGGCAATTGCACGAGGCGAATTTCCGGAGGCCGCCTTCGACCAAATGCGCGGCATGCTGCAAACTTTCAAAGGATGGATGCCACAAACGATGACCGATGCGAATGGGCAATTCCTCCTAAACGGCATCGGCAAAGAACGAGTCGCGCACCTCGAATTAACGGGCGCACAACTGGCCTATTCCACGCCAGTGGTCGCAACTCGGCCTATGAAGCCGGTTCGCCGTCGCGTCCATTCCCCGAACAGTGATACGGAGGTTGTCTACGGCGCTGCCTTTCAGTTCGCCGCACCCGCGACGCGCCCCATCGTCGGCGTCATTCGCGACGCTGAGACCCATCATCCGCTTGCCGGGGTAAGTGTGGAAGCCACGCAGTTCGTCGGCGGGCTCTACGCCGATCGGACGTTGCGCGCCGTCACCGACGAAGCCGGACGTTATCGTTTGATTGGCCTGCCGAAGGGAAAAGGAAACTCGCTCGTCGCCGTACCCAACGACGGGCAGCCCTATTTTATGCAAGACATTAGTGTGCCCGATGCTTCGGGCTTTGAGCCGATCGAGCTTGACATCGAATTGCACCGAGGCATCTGGATCACTGGACGCGTTACCGACAAGATCACGCACGAGCCGCTCGTGGCGTGCGTGACTTATCTGCCATTCCGAAGCAATGAGTTTGCCAATAAGACTCCTGAGTTCGGCGAGCAATCCATGGCCGACGGATTTCAACGCCGTTACGCCAGCCGGGCCGATGGCCGTTACCGTTTGGTGGGACTGCCGGGGCGAGCGATTGTCGGCGCCGAGACCTTCTTACACCCTTACCGGCGCGGGGTGGGGGCAGATTCGATTTCCGGGCTCGATGAACGCGGCATTTTCAACACGTACGCCAATCCCAGACGGCCCGGCAAGGACTGGCCTAACACGATGAAGGAGATCCATCCGACGCTAGGTGTGGAATCGGTTGTGTGCGACCTCGAGCTCGATCCCGGTCAAAAGCTAACGCTGCACGTGGTCGATCCCGAAGGCAAACCGCTTAGTGGATTCGGGTTCGCCGGCCGCACGGCAGACGTCGAGCCCTTCGAGCCGCCGACCGAAGAATCGACTATCGACGTGGTTAATCTTGGTCCCGACGAGGTCCGCACGGTCACAATTCGACATCCAGGGCGCAACCTTGGGAAGGCGGTCCGCGTGAGACTGGCGGATCATCCTACTCGCTCGATGACCGTTGTGACCGCTCCCTTGGCAAAGATCGCTGGACGACTCGTCGATCGAGAGGGCGATCCTGTAATTGCCGCCTTGATTTACCCATCGATCCATGAAGAGGGAGACGGCAAGATGGCTCCTGTCATAAGCGACAAGGAAGGCCGGTTCGAGGTCAGCGATCTGGCGACCGGATGCTCATACGACCTGACGGCTCAGGGGACCGGCCTCGCAGTGGAAGTATCCCGAGAGATCGGCGTTTCACCTGGCGCGGTCACGGCATTAGGCGACGTCCTAATGGGCCGGGAACCAACGAACAACGAAAAACGAGCGGCGGAGGGGCCATCGCAGAAGACCGGCCACCCGTCGCCGTCCAGCAGCAATACGAATAGTCCGATCCGCGGGCGGGTCGTCGATCTGGAGGGCCGACCGGTTGCACAAGCGCGCGTGCAAGTCGTCAAGATGTGGGAAGCGGCGGGCGAAGGCGGCAAACTCGACGCCTGGCTCGCCGACGTGCGGGTCGCGCACGACTGGACACAGTTCCGCGAAGCGGAAATCGAGCACCTGCGCGAGCTGCCCTTGGGCAAAGACTTCGCCGACGTACTGACCGATGACACGGGACGCTTTGAACTGGCCGCGGGCGGCGAAGAGCGGGTTGTGCAGTTGCGGATCGACGTCGAGCACATCGAATCGGTTTTCTGTCGCGCGGTCACCCGGCCGATCGAGCCGATCCGCATACCCGGTCAGATTCGCAAACTCGCCTTGGAGTTGATCAACCCGCTTGACGACTTCACTGTCTATGGCTCCTCCTTCGAGCACGCGGCTGCCCCTGGATGCCAGGTCGAAGGCAGCGTGCGCGACGAGTCGACCGGCCAGCCTTTGGCCGGCGTCCTGGTTCGTGCCGAACGCTGGAGTGGAAGTTACGACGCGCTGTTGCGCACCACGACGGACGCCGACGGGCACTATCGGCTGTCGGGCATTTCCGCCCGGGCCAAAGCAACCCAAGTCGTGGCGATGGCGGCTCCCGACCTGGCTTACATCGCCAAGACGCTCAGCACCACGCTCGAGCGGCCGGGCGATCGTGCCACGATCGACTTTGGTCTGGAACGGGGCGTTTGGATCGAGGGACAAGTCATCGACAAGGTGACCGGGCAGGGCGTGCAGTCGTCCGTCTATTACCACGCCTGGGGCGACAACCCCTACCTGTCTCGCACGGGCACATGGCGCACGCCCCTTTTCGAAAGGTGCCGCTGCCACACCGATCGTGAGGGTCATTTCCGGCTGCTGGCGTTGCCGGGCCGCGGCCTGCTTTCCGTGGAGGTCAGCGGCGGCTACGCGATGGGTGTCGGTGCCGACAAACTGCCGGGCCCAAGCAACTCAATTCGAGCGCGTACTCAGCCAAACCTTCGGCTGGAAGCGTCGGCGGCCGTCGTTGAGGTTGACGTTGCGGAGGAAGCGGGGACGATCCAGCGTCAGATCGAGCTCGATCCAGGCCGAAAGCGCCGAGGCACGGTTCTTGGGCCGGACGGTGAGCCGCTGGAAGGGGCTCATCTGGCGGCCGGCTGGACGGAGCACTCCTTCGGCGAAAAACGGCTGGACGGCAGCCAATTCACCGTCGAAGAGCTTGTGCCGGGGCGCACGCGAACTGTCGTCCTGGTGCACGAGGCCCGCAAGTTGATCGGCTCGATCGACGTCTCCGGCGACAGCGACGAGCCGCTGCAGGTTCGCCTGCAACCCTGGGCCGCCGTCCGCGGCCGCGTGATCGACGACGAGGGCAAGCCTCGCTCGGATTTGCGGGTGGTCACCTCCGATTCTCTCCGGCAGTTGGAGCGCGTGAAGCCGGGCGAAGACGGGCGGTTCGAGTTCGATCGTTTGTCGCCAGGAGTGAAATACAGGTTTGGTTCGATGTTCGGAAACGCGGTGACGGGCTGGTTGGCAAGCGACGTGATCCTGGAGGCGGGCGAATCTCGCGACCTGGGGGACGTCGTGGTGGAATCCGACGGCAGCGCGCCGCGTGCTGCGTCGGAGAAATCCAGCATCGTCACCCTTCGCGGCCGGGTGCTCGACCCGCGTGGCAAACCGCTTTCCGGAGCGAGGCTCTACCTTTCCTACCCCACTCGTACCCGGCTTGAGCCGCGGTTGCTCGGCACGAGCGGCGACGAGGGACGCTTCGAGTTTCAGGTCGATACGTCCAAGCTTGATAGGTCGTTCATGGCCGACCCCTGGACCCGCGCCCGCCTCACGGCCGCCGCCGAGGGCTACGGCGTCGAATGGGCGGAGGCCGCCAAGGCTGCAGAGGCCGGCGATTTCGCGTTGCGACTCGTCAAAGACGTGCCGATCCACGGCCGGATCCTCTCGCTCGAAGGGCAACCGGTGCCGGGCGCGAAGATCCGGCTGCGACAGCTACGGATTCCTGCCGACAACAATCTGGATGGCTACATCGAGGCTCAGCGTGCCGGTCGCACCACGACCTATCGCTTTGAACGACTCGCCGCAACCGTCGCCGGCGTGCCGGACACGACGACGTCTGACGAGCAAGGGAGGTTCGCCCTCGCCGGTTTCGGCGCGGAACGGCTTGTCGAACTCTTCGTCGAGGGTTCGGGGATCGAGTATTGGTACGTCTTTGTGATGACCCGTGAGACCGGCACCGTCGTCACATCGCCAGACGCGCAGGTGCGGAGCAAACCGGATCGCGCTTACGGGGCGAGGTTCGATTACCTGGCGCCGCCCGGCCGCACGATCGTCGGAACGGTCCGCGAACGGAGCACGCAGAAACCGATTGCCGGCGTGACAATCCAATGCATCGGCCAGACCGCGCACTCCTTGAAGACCGATGAAAAAGGCCATTTCGAGTTGCTCGGCGTCGGCAAGGCCGATGACTACTACTTGGACGCCAAGGCCGAGAGTCTCCCCTATTTTTCAACTCGGCTTCGTATCAAAGATACGCCGGGACTGGAGCCGATCACCGTCGAGATTGAGTTGCCCCGCGGCATCGAAGCGACGGGGCCGGTGACGCTGGCCGAATCGGGTGAACCGAACCTAGCCCAGGTCGAATACTATCCGCTGGCTTTCAACCCCTACACCGAGCGCATCGGCTCGCAGTTGGCGAGGCCCTGCGCCTCGGCAACCTGTGATGACGATGGCCGCTATACCATTCCGATTCTGCCCGGCCCCGGAATCCTCACCTACCGCCTGGCGTATTCCTTGGCGACCTACGGCAGGTACATGCCGGCCTGGTTGAGCAAGCAGGAACTCGAAGCGTTCTACGAATCGGCCGGGCTCAAAGCGCCGACCGACAGGACGGAAGGGTTCGTCGAGGTTTCTGCCGGCGTGCAATCGTTGTCGTCGATCATCATCAGCAATTACAACCACGTGGAGTTGATCAATCCGGGCGAAGACGAAGCGTCGCTCTCAAGAGACGTCAAGTTCGCCCTGGGTCGCACGCTGAAAGCGAAAGTTGTCGGTCCTGACGGCCAACCGGCGTCGGGTGCCAAAGTCCAAGGGATCGGTAACTCCGTTTTTCAGGTGGACGATCTCGATGGGTCGGAGTTCACCATCGCCGGACTGAACCCACGCATGGAACGACGATTGATCGTGCAACTGCCGGACAAGAGGCTGGGTGCCTACCGGCTGGTTCGCGGTGATGAAGAAGGTCCGATCGAAGTTCGCTTACAGCCGTGCGGTTCGCTTGTCGGCCGACTGGTCGACGCGGACGGCGAGCCCGTGGCCAAAACGATGATCGGCGTCGGACGTCCGCGCCGGCTTCCCGCCGAATTCACGCCCACGACCGATGCCGAGGGGCGATTTCGCGTCGACGGACTGGTGCCAGGAGTTGAATATGAAGTGGGACTGCAGAGACGGAACTCCCCGCTGATGAGACTGAAGGAGGCGACTCTCATGCCGGGCGAGGTCCGAGATCTTGGTGACGTAAAAGTAAGCGAACCGCAATGAAGCTGACCTGGCGATTTGCTTCGGCGGCTCTAGGCGGCACATAATTCGAGCGCCGGGTAGACAATCCTTTCTTACCAGGAGCGTGCGATGAGAGCGTACTTCGAGCCTGCGGTGATGCGGCGACGCACGATACGCTCGCGAGGTCGCTGGCCGCTCTGGTCGGCTGCGTACCTGATTGTTGCAGCCGCCGCCCAAGGTTCGCTCGCGGCCGAACCAAGCGGCGACGTCCCTTCCGATCAACCGCCCAAGGAGACCACGCTTCGCGGCCGGGTGCTCTTGCCCGACGGCAAGCCGGCGGCGGGAGCGAACCTGTATTGGCCGCACGCCGACGCGCCGCCGCCGCGGACGGCGAAGGAAATCGTATTCGTCAGACGCGGCGAGACCGACGACGGAGGCCGCTTTCAAATCACGCTCTCGGCAGACAACATGGCGGCGCCCGGTCTGGCGTTGTCCCTCGTCGCGCACAAGGCCGGTTTCGGCATCGATTGGCTCAACGTGGAGGGCGGTCAGGCTCCGGGCGACATCACGCTGAGACTGGTCGAAGATCGTCCCATTCGCGGCCGCGTGACCGATACGGAAGGCCGGCCGATCGCCGGCGCCCATGTGGCGGTTAAAAGTATGTCGGCCTCGCGGGACGGCAATCTGGATGCCTTTCTCGCCGCGTGGAGCGAGGGTTGGCGCGACGCTTGGACAAAAGTCGACCGCGGATTGTACTCGCCGCTGGATGCCGTTATCGGCACCCAGAGCGATCGTGACGGCCGCTTCGAGTTGTCGGGCGTCGGTGTGGAGCGCGTGGCCAGGGTCGAAATCAGTCCGGCGGGCTACGCGACCGATCAGTTGCGCGTCGTAAATCGCCAGGGCTTTGACGCCGAGAAGTACAACGAAATCACCCGGGCGGCCGTGACGCCGTTTGAACGCCAGCAGGGACTGTACACCCGCCTGGCTGGCCCCCGGCTCGACCTTGTCGCCGACCCCGAACTGGTCGTTCGTGGCAGGGTTTTTACAGGGGCCGACCGAACGTCGGTGAAGGGGGCGGCAATCGATCCGGCCGGGCGTGGAGACACCAAGATTTCGCCGGTCCGGAGCGACGAGCAAGGTCGCTACGAACTGCACGGTCTGCCGCGGCACTGGGACGTGTGGTTGAGTGTGTCACCGCTTTCCGGCAGCGACTTGCTCCCTCGAACCGTCCGTCTTCCCGCCGCCAGCGTGGGTCAGGCCGCCATCGAGTCGGACCTGGAGTTGAAGCGAGGCGTTGTGGTCGAGGGCCGCGTGTTCGACCAGGCGACAGGCCGCGGGCTCAAGGGCAGCGTAAATTTCGTGCCGCTGCCGGGAAACCCGTTCGCCGACCAGCCGGGCTTCGAGTCTTCCCATAGCAGAGCCAACGACGGACGGTTTCGATTGGTCGTAGCTCCCGGTCCCGGAGTGCTGATGGCGAACGTCTCCGACGGACCGCGACTCGGCGGCAGGCAGATCGACATCTATAGGCAGGCGACCTTCAGCGAGGACGACAGGCGGCGTGTCTCGCTCACGGAAGACGGCGACGATCGCCATTTTGCGTCGGCTCGCAACCCGATCGAGTCGTTGAGCCTCGTCAACGCGGTCAAGGTGATCGATCTACCCGAGGGCAGCCCGCCGGTGACGTGCGACCTGCCGGTCGACCCGGGCAAGACAGTCGATATCGAGATCGAAGACGAACAGGGACGGCCGGTGCCGAACGCGTTCGTCGCCGGACTGGCCGAATCGTGGCCGGCTACCTTCCGGATCGCCGAAGCCGCCGGCACCATCTACGCGCTGGGTGCCGATCGGCCGCGGAAATTGTGCATTCTGCATCCCGAACGCCGGCTGGCGGCCTCGCTGACCCTCACGGGCGACGAGCCGGGGCCGGTGACCGTTCGGCTAGCCCTCGCCGCGAGCATCGCGGGGCGGGCCCTCGACGCCAGTGGCGAGCCGATCACCGACGCGGTCGTAAAGATCAATTATGCCCGTCTGAACGCGAGAGAGCTCGACCGCTTTGTCTCACTCGAACACCCGGCGGTCAAGACCGACGCCGAAGGCCGGTTTCAGATCACGAACATCGTGCCCGGCGAGCGCTTCGCGCTCGACTTCAGACAGGAGATGGCCTACTTCCGGGCGAACCTCACCGAAGAACAACGTCAGCTCAAGGCAGGGGAGAAACTCGACCTTGGGGATGCAACACTCAAGCAGTTGAGGACAGGCGGATAGACATGCCCTTGCAGGCTGATTGCGACCAACACGACCATGTACTGGCAACCCTATACGCCTGACGACAAGGCGCCCTGGAACCGGCGGCGTGTGGTGCACCTCCACCGCCGCGCCGGCTTTGCCGGAACGTGGGAAGAAGTCGAACGCGATCTGAAGGACGGCCCGCAAGCGGCGATCGAGCGGTTTCTGATGGGCAAGGCGTACAGCACCGCCGTGCCGGCCGAGCTTGAGGCAACCTCGCGGCTCCTGGCCGACGCGGCGGTCGCCTCAGGCAACATCCACCGGCTCAAGGCTTGCTGGTTGTACCGGATGCTCTTTTCGCCCGATCCGCTCGGCGAGCGCCTGACGCTCGTCTGGCACAACCACTTTGCCACCAGCAACCGCAAGCTGCAGGACGTGGCCATGATGCGCCGCCAGAACGACCTGTTCAGGCAATTTGCCCGCGGGCCGTTCGCCGAGTTGCTCAACCACGTCGTCAAGGACCCGGCCTTGCTCGTCTGGCTCGATGCCCAAAGCAACCGCCGAGAACATCCCAACGAGAACCTGGCTCGCGAGTTGATGGAGCTCTTTACGCTGGGGGTGGGACACTACGCCGAGTCCGACGTCAAAGAGGCCGCGCGTGCTCTGACCGGATGGACCGTCAAGCAGGGCGAGTTCCGCAACGTGGCCTCCTATCACGACGGCGGCGAGAAGCTGATTCTCGGCCATCGCGGGAACTTAAACGGCGACGACCTGGTCGGCATTCTGCTTACGCATGAGGCCACGTCGCGGCGGCTCGCCGTGCGCGTGTGCGAGCTCTTGATGGGCGAAAAGGTCGTCGAGGAACAGGCCATCCAAGAACTGGCCGACGGCCTGCGTGACCACAAGCTGAACCTTGGCTGGGCGATCGAGACCGTGTTGCGATCGGCTGCGTTCTTTGCCGAGAAGAACATGGGCAATCGCGTGCTGGCGCCGGCCGAATACATCGTCGGCGCCGTACGAGCGTTGGAAATCTTCGACCCGCCTCCCAGCACCATCGTCCTGGCGGAGTGGACGGCGGCCATGGGCCAGGATCTGTTCGAGCCGCCCAACGTCTTCGGCTGGGCGGGCGGCCGAGCCTGGATGAACGGCCGCGCACTCATCGCCCGCTCGAACTTCGCCCAGCGGCTGGCCGAGGGGGCGCTGCAAAACGCGGTGGCACCGGCTGGCTGGCTGGCCTTGGCTGAGCGCCGCGGCTGCGGCGAGAACGCCGACGATTTTGCGAGCTTTCTCGCGCGGGCTCTGTGGATGAACGGCGACGACGAGGTCAAACGAATCAAGGAGACTGTCTTGGGAAGCGAGACCTCGCTGACCGCCGACAGCTCGCGGCGGCTGGTCGCCGCGATGCTTGGCTCCCCGCGGGCGCAATTGGCGTGAGATGCCACCCTTCAGATCTGCGTACCAAAACGGAGAACACCATGCTCACCCGCCGCAACCTGCTCAAACGTTCTTCGCTGCTTGCTCTTGCTCCCACCGTGCCCGCTTTTCTCGCCCGCTTGGCGAGAGCGTCGGAAGCGAAGGCCGACGACCGCGTGCTGGTGGTGATCCAACTCGACGGAGGCAACGACGGCATCAACACGGTCGTGCCGTACCGCGACGAGGGATACACCAAACATCGCGACCGGCTGCGGCTGCCGGTCGAGAGATTACACAAGCTCGACGATCAAGCGGCGCTGCACCCTTCGATGCGGACGATGGCCGATCTTTTTCAGCAGCAGCGGCTGGCGATCGTGCAGGCGGTCGGCTATCCCAATCCCAGCCGATCGCACGACGTGAGCATGTCCATCTGGCACACGGCCCGTCTCGATCCGGTTGAGCCCAAGGGCTACGGGTGGCTGGGGCGGGCGCTGGACTGGTTGCCGCCGCGGCCCGGCGTGCCCTCCGCCATGCTCGTGGGCGAGGGGCCCCTGCCGGCGGCCGTGATCGGCCGGCAATCGATCGCCGGCACTTTCTCCAAGGTCGAAGAACTGGCGATCCAGAACGAATCGGTTCGTGCCGCGCTCGCCCCCAACTCGCCGGGAGACGACCTCGAGGCGTTCGTCCGCCGTGCCACGCTCGACGCCTATACAACGGCCGACGAGGTGACGTCCGCGGCCGCGCGAAAGAACGGTAACGCGAGCTACGCGACGAGCCAACTCGGCCAGCACCTGGCGCTGGTGGCCAGGTTGATCGAGGCCGGCCTGCCTACGAGGGTTTACTACGCCGTGCAGCGCGGATACGACACGCACGCGGCGCAGATGGACACGCACTCTCGGTTGCTGGGCGAGTTGAGCGGGGCGCTGGGGGGATTTCTCAATGACCTCAAGGAAGCCGGGGTCGACGACCGCGTGCTGGTGATGGTTTTCAGCGAGTTCGGCCGCCGCGTGGCCGAGAACGCTTCAGCCGGAACCGATCACGGCACGGCCGCCCCGATGTTTCTGGCGGGCCACGGCTTGAAACCCGGCCTGATCGGCACCGCGTCGAGCCTGCTCGACCTGGACGACGGCGATCTGAAGATGACGGTCGATTTTCGCCGTGTCTATGCCACGGTGCTCAAGAACTGGCTGGCCGTCGATCCGGCCGTGGTGTTCGACGGGCGATTCGAGGAACTGCCGATGTTGAACGAACGCAACTCGTAGAGCTGAGTGGCGGGAGTCCGGTCAAGGATGCCAACCCTCGTCCGCTCTGACGGCAACCGAATCACCTGGTTCACTTCCGCTTCCCTTTGAACCCGGCTTTGCCGTTGGCAACCTTGAGTTCTGTGATCAGCAGCAGGTCGAAGATGCTGAAGCTGTCGTCTTCGTGATAGACGATCACCGTGCGGCCGACAGGCGAATGCGACCAAAAATCGCGGTGCGGAACATGGTGCCGGCTGCCGTCGGCCAAGTGGATGGTAAACGGCCGGAAAGGCGTGGCATTGAGGACGGCTTGAAGCTCGTCGATTGTCATCGATTTGGAAAGCAAGACCGAAGAGACGACTTCAGTATGGGCCGTTTAGGCCGTTCCCACGACGAAGGGGACTCAGATCGTGGCCGCGCTGGCCCTCTGACTGCGCCCACCCGACAATTCCCAGGCGCGGCGGCTTGGATTACAATCGCGGGACACTTGCGTTCAATGCATATTTCCCGCCCCTGGCAATCCTCTCCCTCTTGAAACACGCCCATGACTCGCACCCTCATCGCCCGGTCTGTTTTGTTCACGCTTGTCGGTCTGATCGTCGCCACACGGGCGGCGGCCGGTGACGGCAAGCCGCTCAAGGCACTTCTCATTGCCGGCGGCTGCTGCCACGACTACGCGAAACAGAAGGACATCCTCAAGGAGGGACTCGAAAAGCGCGTGAACGTCGAAGTGACCATCGTTTATTCGCCCGACACGAGCACGCAAGCCCGCTTCGATATCTATAAAGATCCGAACTGGGCCAAGGGGTACGACGTGGTGATCCACGACGAGTGCACGTCCGACGTGAAAGACATCCCCTACGTGCGGAACATTCTCAACGCGCACAAGGGAGGCGTGCCGGCCGTCAACTTGCACTGTGCCATGCACTGCTACCGCGTCGACACGAACGACTGGTTCGCGTTCGTCGGCATTCAGTCGGCGAGGCATGGACCTCAGCTCCCGATTGCGATCACCTTCGTCGACAAGGACCACCCCGTGACCCACGGCCTGGCCGATTGGACGACGGTCAACGAAGAGCTGTACAACAACGTCAAAGTTCTCGACAGCGCCACGCCCCTGGCCCGCGGCAAGCAGAAACTGGAAAACGGCGAAGATGATTTCGTGGTCGCCTGGGCCAATCAGTATGGCAAGACGCGGGTGTTCAGCACGACGATAGGCCACAACACGGCCACCGTCGCCGATTCTCGCTATCTCGACCTCGTCGCCCGCGGCTTGCTCTGGTCGTGCGACAAGCTGAACGACGATTATTTGAAGCCTGAGTAAAGAGCCTCGGGTTTAGGTTCAGGATCGTCGGCGGTTCGTTGCAGGACCGGTAGGCTCACGCCTCTGGTTCGCCGCCGTGTGCGGAAGTTGTTTTAGTTCCGCACGTCCAGCTTGGCTCCGCGATTGGTGATGGCGGGAGCCGTGTTGGCGATGAGTTGACTCTTCTCAACGAGGGTTGAGGATGGGCCTTCGACACGAAGCTGCTCGGTGCCGTTGTCGCCGACCACGCACTCGGCAATGCGTGCCTGCGAGGAGCCGGCCACGGTGATGCCGCTGCGACCGTTGCCGCGACTGATCACACCCAGGATCTCGCAATTCTTGCCGCCATCGTTGACGTTGATCCCGTCGATCCGGAAGCCTTGCACGATGAGGTTCGTGATCAGCACGTCGTGGACGTGATAGATGGTGATGCCCGTTTGCCGCTCGGAGTACGCCAGGTCGTAGTTGCGCGGAAGCTCGTTGCGCTCGACGCAAAAATAGATGTCGGCGTCGCGTCGATACCACTCGAGCGGCTCAAGCAGCGGCAGTCGAGTCTCGTTGTGAGGCAGCTTTCGCTGCGTGGCCGGCTGGCCGTCGAGAAAAAGCTGCTGGTAGGCGGAGCGAGGCGGGTGAAAACGAAAAACGGTTCCTCGCTCGTGCATCCAGGCGTCTGCCGGCACTGGCTCGGCTCCCTCCAGCGTGGCCCCCTGCCCGTCGATGACGAAGGGCGAAAGCGCGGTGCCGCAGTGCTTGGCGGCCGAAAGGCTGATCGACTCGCGGTAGGGCTGGCCCGTGTTGGCGAGCAGAATGTGGTCGCCGGCGTGGCAGATGCGCAGCGCTTTCTGCAGGGTACGCACGGGTCCGCTGCCGCCCAGGTTGGCGGACTGGCTGCCGTCGTGCAGATCGTCGCCTCCCACATTATCGACATAAACGGTCGCGGCGGGCGCCAGCTCGACGGAAAGCACCAGCGCGCACGCCAAAAGCGGCAAGAATCGTAAGGTGGATGTCATGACCCAAGTCTAGCACGCGAGGAAGGGTCAGTTCCGTTCGTCCGATTGCACGATGCCGTCGCGAAGACGCACGATGCGGCGGGCGCGTGCGGCGACGTCCTCTTCGTGGGTGACGATGATGATCGTCTTGCCGGCCGCGTTCAGCTTGTCGAACAAAGCCAGGATTTCGGCCGTGGTCACCGAGTCGAGGTTTCCCGTGGGCTCGTCGGCCAGGATGAAGTACGGGTCGTTCACCAGGCTGCGCGCGATCCCCGCCCGCTGCTGCTGACCGCCGGAAAGCTGCATCGGCCGGTGCCGCACGCGTTCGCCCAGGCCGACCATCGTCGCCAGTTCCAGGCAGCGCTCGCGGCTTTCGGGCGTAAGCTGACCCAGGTAGTAGAGCGGCACTTCGATGTTCTCCAGCACCGTCAACTGCGGGATGAGGTTGTACGACTGGAACACGAAGCCGATTCGCGAGGCCCGAATCTCGGAAAGCTCGTCGTCGTTCATCTCAGCCACATTGTCGTCGCCCAGATAGAAGCTGCCGCCCGTGGGACGGTCGAGGCAGCCGAGCAGGTTGAGGAGCGTGCTTTTGCCGGAGCCGGACGGCCCCATGATGGCAACGTAGTCGCCCTCGGGGATATCGAGCGAAATGCCGCGCAGCGCGTGCACCGTCTCGCCTCCCAGGAAATAGTCTTTGTGCAAATCGACGATGCGGGCGGCGAGTTTCATGGAGGAGGGTCTGGGGTCTTGGATTTCAGGTCTTAGGACTCGACGCCTAAAACCCTTCTTTCCAGTTCATCGTAAGCAGTAAGTTCTACGCGCTCAACGGTTACAGCTTGACGGGCCGGCTGCCGAACTGATAAAAAGGGTTTGATTGGAGTGTCAGCGGCAGTGCCGCTTGCGGCCCAGGCAGGCACCTGCGACGGCTGCGATCAACCGGCAGTCCAAGCCTTCCACCCGAGGTGCGCCCGCTATGCTTACGTTCCTAGGCCCAAAATCCGGCGGCTTTTGCGACGGACTCTCTCGACGTAGCTTCCTGCGAATCGGCGCCCTTGGGGTCGGCGCCGGCGCCTTGACGCTGGCCGACCTCATGCGGGCGGAAGCGGCGGCCGGCAGCGCTTCGCCCCACAAGGCCGTGATCCATATCTTTCTGGGCGGCGGACCGCCGCACCAGGACATGTGGGACATCAAGGTCGACGCCCCCGCCGAGATCCGCGGCGAGTTCAGCCCGATCCACACCAAGGTGCCGGGCATCGACATCGGCGAGGTCTTTCCACGGATCGCCTCGATCATGGACAAGTGCGTCGTCATCCGCTCGGTGGTCGGCGCAAACGGAAACCACTACGCCTTCCAGTGCAACACGGGCTGGATGGAACCGTCGCTGGCAGCCCTGGGCGGCCGCCCCTCAATCGGTTCGGCTGTCGCCCGCCTGATGGGACCGGTCGATCGCTCGGTTCCCCCGTTCGTCGGACTGGCGGCGAACACCCAGCATCGTCCCTGGTCGGACGGCGGCACGCCCGGCTTTCTCGGCGCGGCGTACGCGCCGTTCAAGCCCGACGGACCGGGAATGGAGAACATGAAGCTCAACGGCGTGTCGCTCGACCGCCTGCAGGACCGCCGCCGCCTGCTGGGAAGTTTTGACCGTCTGCGCAGCGATATCGACTCGACCGGCGTGATGGACGGGATCGACGCCTTCGGGCAACGGGCGCTCGACGTGCTCACTTCCAGCAAACTCCTCGACGCGCTCGATCTCTCGAAGGAGGATCCTCGCGTCCGCGAGCGTTACGGCGACGGAAAGCCTTACAAATACCAATACGACGGAGCCCCCACCGTTAACGACCACCTGCTCATGGCCCGCCGGCTGGTTGAAGCCGGCGCGCGTGTCGTCACCCTCAGCTATGGACGCTGGGACAGTCACGGGCAGAATTTCGATCTGGTGCGCGACCACGGCTCGAAGCTCGATCAGGGCTTTACGGCCCTGGTCGAGGATCTCGATGCCCGCGGCATGCTGAACAACGTCACGGTCATCGCCTGGGGCGAGTTCGGCCGCACGCCGCGGATCAACAACACCGCGGGCCGCGACCACTGGCCGCAGGTGAGCTGCGCCCTGTTGGCCGGCGGCGGCATGCGGGGCGGGCAGTGCATCGGCAGCACCAACCGGCTGGGCGAACACGCCCAGGACCGCCCCGTTCACTTCCAAGAGGTCGTGGCCACCCTCTATCACAACCTGGGCATCGACACCGCCAGCACGACGATTGTCGATCCGACCGGCCGCCCGCAGTACCTTGTCGAGCAGCCGCCGATCCCCGAGCTGATTTAGGATCCAGAGGTCCAACCCTCGTTTAACCGGTGGCCAACGGCGCCCGCGAATGCTGAGGACGTGAGGCGAAGCCGATGCCCCTGACCTCGGTCGAAGAGTCGTTACTGCTCGCCGCCTACTATCGAGGCGGAAATCCTAAAAAAATAGGATCGGGAGGCAAGTGCGATGAGGTCGTCACGCTGTCGCTGTTCTATACAGGCGACATCTCGCGCGAGGATTGCGCGGAGCGGTTCTCTCGCAGAAGTTATGTTGGCAAACTGTACGACAGTTGTGGCCGGCTAAAAAAGACGATTAAAGCCCGATACCGGGAGTTGATTCGCCTGATCCGCGAGCATCCGGAGCTGATCGAAGGCCGAGGCAATCTTGAGACTCCCGCGGATCCAACGTATACCGAGTGCCGCCTGACGCATGCCGGCTTCGTACTTGCCCGCACACTGATCGAATCGTTGCCCGTCAAACCGGAGTTTCCGAACTGGCCCGACCGGGGCGCGGAGCCCCCGGGCGTCAAGGAACACGACTTCTCGCGCACGGCGAACGATGCATGTTTCGTCATGGTCTCCGTCTCCCGGAAGTCTCCGCCTTCCGACGGTCGGAGTTGACGAGCTATGTCGCTGTCGGTGGGAACCAGAAGGAATCAAGTCGACCTGATCGGCTGACGAGCGATCTGTCGGGCATCACTCGGAACCAGCCGTCTCCGAAGCGGCCGGTTCGTACCAATCGCCCCGCAGCCAGCGGACGAGCAGATCGAGGTTCGCGGGGCTGATGATGTTGTTCTCCGGCTTGTTTTCGTGTTCGGCAAAAACGGGCATCCGGTCGTTGTCGTCGCGATAATAGCGCTCATGCGCCGGGTTGGCGATCATGCCTTTCAACCATTCATACGACCCGTAGCCCGTCAGATCCGGAGCCGAACCGAGGTCGCCCGCATCGTGGAACTTGTGGCAGTCGGTGCAGCCGATCTCCCGGATCTGCGCCTGCCCTTGCTGAATAAGGGCCGCGTCTTTGGCATCCTGCGATCGCTGCGCGGGCAAAGCGGCTTCGGCCGAGAGGGCCGCCACCAGCGACGCGACCTTCTCTTTGTCGGCCTTCGCCAGCGTTTCTTTCACGAAGCCCTGCATCTCGCCTTCTTTGTGTTTCGTGCCGCCGAAGTAGTTCGCCCCGTCGATCTGGCCCGGATCCAACAATCCGCCGATCCACTGGCGGCTGGCGAAGTGCGTGAGGTTCGGGGCCGACGGTTTGTCGGGAAACTCCGTCGCAGCGTCGTGCGTATGGCAGCTCGCGCAGTAGCGGTCGAAGAGCCGCGGGCCCTGCGTTTTGGGATCCTGGCGGAGAACCGACAACATGCCGGCCGGGGGAATGCCCGCCGGCGCTTTGGCCAGCTCGATCGCCCGGCGTGCGTCTTCTTCCGCGCGCTCGACCGCCTTCAGATAGGCCTCCGAGGCCTCGAATCGCTTGATCTCATCTTCCCCGGCCCCTTCACTCGGCTTGGCCACGTATTGCGCCAGGCGATCGGCATAGAGGGCCTGACCGGTGAGAACCCCCACGCCCGCCAGCAGAATCACGAGGAAGCCGACGTTGAATACGTGTCCGACCTGCCAGCGGCCGACGAGCGGCATCAGGGCCAGAACCGTCATGATGGCCCCCGGCACGACGATCGCCCCCAGCAGTTCGCCCGTCGCGCCCTGTCCTTCAAACAGCTTCAAGAACTGAAAGAGAAACAAGAAATACCACTCCGGCCGGGCGGCGGAGTACTCGTTGGCGGCGTCGGCCGGGGCTCCCAACTCGGCCCCCAGGAATTCGCCCTTCGGTTGCCCGGCGTGGCTGCCGTCCAGGGACGGCCGCAAGACGAAGATCACTACGAAAACGAGCACCGCCAGACACGCGACCGCGTCTTTCAGAACCTGGTCGGGCCAGAAGGTCGTGTCGGGCCGGCGGTGAGGCTGGCGGGTGTGGATGCCGTGGCGGCGAAAGATGGCGATGTGTAGCACCAGAAACAAGACGAGCAAGGCCGGCAGCACGCCGGCGTGCAGGGCGAAAAAGCGGGTCAACGTCTGGTGGCCGTAATCCGCCCCGCCCACCACGAGCTTCTGCAGCGACGGCCCGACCACGGGGACGATGCCCATCAGGTTTGTCGCCACGCGCGTGGCCCAATAACCTTTTTGGTCCCAGGGGAGCAGGTAGCCGGTAAGCGACAACCCCAGCACGATCTGCAGCAGGATCAGCCCCAGCCAGAAATTGACCTCGCGCGGAGCCCGGTAGGCGCCGTCGACCACCACCTGCAACAAGTGCAGGGCCAAGAGCATCACCATGGCCTGGGCCGTGAAGTGGTGCAGCCCGCGCAGGAGCCACCCTCCCTGCATTTCGTGCTGGATGTGGTAGACGCTTTCCCAGGCGGTCTGGCTGCTGGGGCTGTAGCACATCCACAGAAAAATGCCCGTGACGACCTGGACCGTGAAGGCGAACACCAGCGTGCTGCCCCACACGTACCGCCAGCGGGAGCCGCCCGGAATATGTTCGTACAGCGCGGCCCGCGTCAGCTCGCGGTAACCCGTGCGGTCATCTAGCCAGTCGAGAAAGGCGCTCATCACTTGGGGATCTTCTCTTGAATGCCACTTAAGTAGTCGACGTAACGCACCCAGATTTCCTGCTGTTCGTCCGACTGGCGAACCTCGGCGTCGAGCTTGTCGAGATCGCGCGGGCTGGGACCGAACTCGAACTGGCCGTCGACCTTGAAGGCGCTGTCGTGGCACGGGCACTGGTAGACGTTGCGTGTCCGGTTGAAGGCCACGAAGCACCCCGCGTGCGGACAGGTGGCATTGAAGCACTCGACTTCGCTGCTCCCCGCCTGCCTGCGAAGATATACGGCTCCAATCGCCTCGTTCGGATACCGGGTCCAGGCGTCCTGGCGGTCGGCGATCACCGGGAACTGCCGCGGAACACCGTCGTCGGGCAGGGCGGCCAGCGTGGTGATGCGAACGAGCCGCCCGGGCTCGTCGCCGGCGCCGGCCTCTTTCCGCTTGCGCAGGGGATTGGCAAAAGTGAACACGCCGGCGGCGAAAGGAAAGGTGCCGGCGACCAGGCCGATCAGCGTGGCAAGGATGCCGCGGCGGGTGGCGCCGGCTGTATCAATCTGCTGGGGTTCGGACATAGATCGGTCTCGCTCAGACGGACAGTTGGAGGCAGATCGGATTTTGGTGGGGGCGGGATTCGGTTGAGGCACGGCGTACAGGGCGAGGGACCCTGATCGCGGCGCCTGCGCCGAACTGCGGCGGGAATGCGATTATCTCATCGCCGCGCGGACAGCGTCAAGCACGCGGCGCTGTGCCGCCTCGATCGGACCATCGACGGTCGCCCCGGCCGCCGCCTTATGTCCGCCCCCCGCAAACTGCTCCGCCAGCCGGCTGCAGTCGACCGCGGAGCGGCTGCGGAAGCTGATCTTGAACTTCCCGGTCGGCTGCTCGACGAAGATCACGGCCACCTGCGTACCGGCCACGGTCAGCGTTAGGTTGACGACGTCCTCGGTGTCAGAGGGAAGCGCCGCGGTGGCCTTAAAGTCGTCCTGGAAGATGGCCGTGTGGATCAGGCGGCCGTCCAGTTCGGCCTGCGTCCGGGCCAAAGTGCGGCCGATAAGCTGCAACCGGGCCAGCGTATCCTGCTCGTAGAGCGAACGGTAGATTTCGGTCGGTTTCGCGCCCGCATCGACCAGTTGCCCGGCAAAACGGTAGGTGTCTCCCGTGGTCGACGAGAACCGAAACCAGCCCGTGTCGGTGGCGATAGCGGCGAACAGGGGCGTGGCGATTTCCGGCGTCAGCGACACGCCCAATTCGGCAGCCGCCTGCAGAACGAGTCGGCCGGTCGCTTCGGCCTTCGTATCCTTGAAGGCTTCGGCCCCCAGATCATCCTCGCTCACGTGATGATCGAGCACGGCTTTTTTAGCGGCGGTCGTCCGTAGCACGATCGCCATATCGCCGAGCTGCTGCCACGCGCTGGTGTCGAGCACCAGCATCACCTCGCGATCGTTCAGATCGGCAAGCTGCACGTCGGCGCCGATCGCCTTGATGCGTTGCTGGGGGTCGATCCAAGCCAGGTTTGGGGGTGTCTTCTGCCCGTTTACAATCAGCACATCCTTGCCCAGCACGTCGAGGATGCCGGCCATCCCCAGTTCGCTCCCCAGGGCGTCGCAGTCGGGGCGGATGTGGCTGGTTAACAGAAAGCGCTGATGATTGCGGACGAGGTCGACGAAACGGGGCCAAGGGATCATGCGAGGTTTCTGAATGTGGATTTACGTTAGGGTGTTCTTTTGGGAGAGGGTTAGGTAGGTGAGGGTGAGGGCGGTTTGAATTGCCACGCGTCGTTTGACTCCTTACCGCCCTCACCCCGGCCCTCTCCCAAAGGGAGAGGGAGTCTCAAGTCCCCTCTCCCTTTGGGAGAGGGTTAGGGTGAGGGCGGTTGGACGTTCTTGCCGCTGTACTTCTCCGAGACGCTTGCACTGCGATCCATGATCCCTCGCGCGAGAAATGGCCCCAATTTACCTCCAGCCCCCTCACCCCGGCCCTCTCCCGGAGGGAGAGGGAGTCATTCCTTCCTGATCGGTAGGTTGGGATTCGTCGTTCTCGGGCGCCGCCGGTTCCGAATCCGACACGACGGGAACGCCCGCGGCGTCCCTTTCCAACGGCGGCAAGCCATACGTCTGATCGGCTGGTTCAAGATGAACGTCGTCGAGGTCGGTGCCGTCGTCGTCGCGACGCAGGAGGAAGTAGATTCCCGTCGAGGCCGTCCAGAAGTAACTGTAGGCGAACCCGATCGCCAGCAGCCGCACGCATCCGCCCCAGAAGTGGATCACGTTGGACCCCCAGCGCCCCATAAAGTTGAGCGAGTCGGCCCCGCTCAGGATTTCCTCCATCCGCTGGCCGCCTGCCGTCCAACTCGCCGCCCAGAGAGGCAGGTAAGCAACCCAGTCGGCAAAATAGGTGACGAGTAGCCAGCCTAGGCTACCCAGCACCGTAACAACCATCGCGTAAAACAGATAGTGCAGCGGCCGGTGGTAGACGTAAGACCACGATCGGCTGAGCGCGTCGAAGCTGTCGGTCCCTTCGGTGCTGATCGTCGGCCACATGAGGGGCCAGCCAAACAGCATGGCCATGAGCAAGAGGGCCATCAACAGCGACGCCAGCAGGGCCAGGGGCCAGACGAGGGCGGCCAACAGCACGCCCACGTCCAACCACATCAGAAGGCCGAGGAACAGCACCGGGCAGGCGCAGATGAAGACCCCGACCAACGGCAGGAGCGGCGCGAGAAAGTAGCTGCCCCACTTGCCCCGCACGTAGCGCAGCGACGCCTGAAGGCCGATGTTTTCCTCGCGCCCGAACTGTAGGGCCGCCCGGCGCGTGATCGCCCCGCCGAACAGCGCCCACACGGCGGCGGCCCAGAGACACGAGCACAAAAGAAACGCCAGTCCCGTGATGCCGATCCGCTCGTCAAAAAGCTGCCGAAACGGAGCACGCAACTGCGCCCAGACGCTCAGGAAGGGATCGCTCGGGTACCGGCCAAGCTGGGGCGGGCCGGACCGCCACACGGGAAAATAGCCGGCACCCGCTTCCTGCTGGCCCGCAAGCTGCGAGGGTTCGCCGACGGGCAGGGCGTCTGCGGGGACGGCGCTCATGGGAACGGCGCCCGCGGACTGCCACGGCCAGGCGCCTTCCCGTTCCTTCCACGGACAGCTCTGATAGTACGACGGTCCAAGCCACTCTTTGAGCGGCTGTTCGGCGGTGCCGTGGAACACCCAGGCAAGCAGCCACCAGCCAACAATCGTCAGAAAAACGCCGGACGCGCCCAGCAGAAGCTGCCAGACCTGGATCGAGATGCGGAAGGTGCGGACCAGCAACAGCCAGGGAAAGATGTCCTGCCATGCGACTTCGCGCAACGGTCCGCCGTTTTGTCTCCCGCTGGCCATTTCGGTCGGCATTTTCACGATTCCTCACACAAATGCCGGCATTATAGGCAGATTGACCGCCCAGACACAGGGCTAAGCAGCCCTCCCGCGGCGGATACTCGGTCCAGCGCTCCCTCCTCGCGGAGTGCCGGGGCTAACGTGAATCTTCTTCGCGATACTCGTCATCCGGGTCTTCGTCGCTGCGCTCGATCGGCACGGAGTAATCTTCGCCCAGCCAGCGGCCGAGATCGATGCGGCGGCAGCGTTCGCCGCAGAACGGGAGCGCCGTGGACTGGTCGCTGTCGAACTGCTTACGGCAGATCGGGCAGCGAACAAGCGGCATAGTATGGCCTGGCGTGGAGGGGCGAGCGCCTGCCGGCATTCGCCCTTCGCGGAAGCGAAAGGCGACGTACCGGTGCCGCTGCTGGGTTGTCGCTAATCGGCGGCCTTCTTGGCCTTCTTCTCGCTTTTGCCGGCCGCGCCGCTGCTGGCGGGTTTCGATTCCGACTTCGAATCTGAACTCTTGGAGCTCGAATCGCTCGCCGGTTTGTCGGCCTCAGCCCGTTTCTTGTACGACTCGCTGCGGTAGTCGGTCTGATAAAAGCCCGACCCCTTGAAGACGATGGCGGCGCCGGGGCCGATCAGGCGCCGCAGCTTCCGCTTGCCACACTCCGGACACTTCTTCTCCGGCTCGGCGGTAATCGATTGAAACAACTCGAATTTATGGTCGCAGGCGTCGCAAACGTAGTCGTAGGTCGGCATATTTTTGTTTTCTTGGTGTGGTGTGAGGTCTCACGTTCCGGGCCGACGTGCAAGACCTATCCTTTTCCGTCTCCCACCGCCGCGGCGGTGGAGACGATCACTTGGGCCGGTCGCAGCACACGGTCGTGCAATTGATAACCGTCCTGGGCGACTTGAATCACCGTGTTGGGCGGGTGCTCGCTCGAAGGCTGCTGCAAAATCGCGGCGTGCAAATGCGGGTCGAAGGGCTGGTGCAGCGCGTCGATGCGCTGGCAATGGTGGCGTGCGAGCACGCCCTCGAGCTGCTGGGACACCATTTTGAATCCGGCCAGCAGACCTCCGGCGTCGGACGACTTTTCCGCGGCCTGGATGGCGCGGCTGACGTTGTCAAGAACAGGAAGCAAGTCGGTGAGCAACGGCAGTTGGGCGTATTTCCGCTCGTCGTCCATCTCCTTCCGCATGCGCTTGCGGTAGTTCTCGAACTCCGCCTGGGCTCGCAGCGCGCGATCCCTGGCGGCCGCGAGTTCGTCTCGCAGCGCCGCCACGTCTTCGGTCGGAGCGGCTTCCTGCATCACTGCGTCGGCCGCCGCCTCTTCGTTCATCGCTTCCGTTTCCCGGTTCAACTCTTGCTCGTTCATTCTGGTGCAACTCGCCTCCGGCCTTTCCCCGGTCTCGATCACTCGGCTGGTTCCTCGGCCGGTATGAAGTAGTCCTTCAGTTTCTCAAAAAAGCTCTTACGGTGTGCGCTGACGTTGGTCTGTTCTTCTTCCGCCAGCTCGCGAAGCAGCTCTTCCTGCCGCGGCGTGAGGGTCTTGGGCACCTCCAGGCTGACCTGCACCAGCAGGTCGCCCATGCTGCGCTGCCGCGCGTCGGGCATTCCCCGGCCCCGTAGCCGGAAGACGTCCCCCGGCTGCGTCCCCGCCGGTATCGCCAGTTCCTCGCGGCCGTTGAGCGTCGGCACGTCGATGTTCGCGCCGAGCGCCGCCTGCGAGTAGGTGAGGGGCACCTGGCAAACCAGGTGCTGCCCCTCCCGGTGAAAAAGAGGGTGCTCCTTAACCGTGACGAAACAGTAACAGTCGCCGGGAGTGCCCCCCTCGGCGCTCTGGTTGCCTTCGCCCCCCAGCCTCAATCTTGTGTCGTTGTCGACGCCCGGCGGAATGCGCACCTCGCGCTCCAGTCGCCGGCGAATCTGCCCTTCGCCGCGGCAGGCCGGACAGGGGTCTTTGATCGTGCTGCCCGCGCCGCGGCAGGCCGGGCAAGTCGTTTGCACGCGGAAGATGCCGGTCGTCTGGATCACCTGCCCTTGGCCGCCGCAATAACGGCACGCTTCGGGCTTCGAACCTGGCTTGGCCCCCGATCCGCGACACTCGTCGCACCGTTCCAGCCGCTCGAACCGCACCTTCTTCGTCGCGCCGCGGGCTGCTTCCAGCAGATCGAGCGTCACGTCCGCCCGCACGTCGCCCCCGCGGCGGGCCTTCCGCGAGCGTCTTCCACCGCCGAAAATCTCTCCAAAAAGGCCTTCGCCAAAGATGTCGCCGAAGGCCTCGAAGACGTCGTTGACGTCCGTGAATTGGTGGGCTCCGCCCGGCCCTTCGACCCCGGCGTGGCCGTAGCGATCGTAGCGGGAGCGCTTATCCCCGTCGCTGAGCACTTCAAAGGCTTCGGCGCATTCCTTGAACCGCGCCACGGCCTCTTCGTCGCCCGGGTTCTTGTCGGGATGGTACTGGATCGCCAGCTTGCGATAGGCGGCCGCGATCTCTTTATCGGAGGCTGTTCGGACGACCCCCAGCACTTCGTAGTAATCGCGTTTGCCTGCCATAGTCACCATAGCTGCCGCCGGCTGTCAGTACACGTTTGTCAATTATAGTCCCCAGTTGACAACCACGGACAGGCGAAACCAGATCCGGCGCTGCGGCGGCGGACACAAAATCAAACGGCAACCGCTACCTACCCACGGTGTTGGACCTGCGTGGCCCGCTTGCTTCGCAAGCCGAGCGAGCTACAAAGGCCGGGCCACCTCGCGCGCAGGATGCGCGCGAGATGGCCCGATTCCGCAACGGGGCGGAGAACTAACGAACCGCGCCTTCGATGCGGGTCTTCTTCTTGTCGTCCTTGTCGAACGTGGTCACCATGGCCTCGGTCGTGAGCATCAGGGCCGCGATGCTGGCGGCGTTGCTCAAGGCGCTGCGGACCACCTTCAACGGGTCGATGATGCCGGCCTTATACATGTCGACGTATTCGGCCTTGTTGGCGTCGTAACCCACGTTGGTCGACTTCTGGCTCACCTCGTCGGCAATCACCGAGCCGTCCAACCCGCAGTTGTCGACGATCTGCTTCATCGGGGCCGACAGAGCATGCAACACGATGTCGACGCCGATCTTCTCGTCGCCCTTGGCGCTGGAGCGGACCTTCTCGACGGCGTCGGTGCACCGCAGCAAAGCCACGCCGCCGCCGGGCAGAATGCCCTCTTCGACCGCGGCGCGAGTCGCGTGCAACGCATCCTCAACGCGGGCCTTCTTCTGCTTCATGTCGGCCTCGCTGCTGGCCCCGACCGAAATGATGGCCACGCCGCCAGTCAGCTTGGCCAGGCGCTCCTGGAACTTCTCGCGGTCATACTCGCTGTCGGTGTCTTCAATCTGGTTGCGAATCTGCTGGATGCGATTCTGGATCTCCTCGTGCTTGCCGGCGCCCTGCACGATCGTCGTGTCGTTCTTGTCGACCGTGATCTGCTTGGCGCGGCCGAGTTGGCCGATCTCGATGTTCTCCAGCTTGATGCCCAGGTCTTCACTGATCAGCGTACCGCCCGTGAGCACGGCGATGTCGCCGAGCATAGCCTTGCGGCGATCGCCGAAGCCCGGGGCCTTTACGGCGCAGACGTTGAGGATGCCGCGGAGCTTGTTGACCACCAGCGCGGTCAGCGCGTCGCTCTCGACGTCCTCGGAGATGATCAACAGCGGCTTGCCGGTCTGGTTGACCTTCTCCAGGATCGGGATCAGGTCGCGCAGGTTGCTGACCTTCTTTTCGTGGATCAGTATGTAGGCGTCGTTGAGGAGGCAATCCATCTCGGCCGGACGGTTGATGAAATAGGGCGAGATGTAGCCCTTGTCGAACTGCATCCCCTC
The DNA here is from genome assembly GCA_035550375.1 of Pirellulales bacterium. GTDB lineage: Bacteria > Planctomycetota > Planctomycetia > Pirellulales > JAICIG01 > DASSFG01. The sequence goes on from DASZPH010000120.1 coordinate 132,341, forward strand.
GACGAGTTCGAGCGTCGTCTCCGTCGCCTTGCCTTCCTCAACCGTGATCACGCCGTCCTTGCCCACCTTCTCCATCGCGTCCGCCAGCAGATCGCCGATGTCGCTGTCGTTGTTCGCGCTGATCGCGCCGACTTGGGCGATCTCGCCCTTGCTGGACACGGGCTTGGCCATTCCCTGAAGGTGCCCGATGGCCGCCTCCACCGCCTTCTCGATGCCGCGACGAACGGCCATCGGGTTGCTTCCGGCCGCGATGTTGCGCGTCCCTTCCTTGAAAATCGCGCGGGCCAGCACGGTGGCCGTGGTGGTGCCGTCGCCCGCGATATCGGAGGTCTTGGAGGCCACCTCGTTGACGAGCTTCGCGCCCATATTCTCGAAGCGGTCTTCCAGTTCGACCTCCTTGCTGACGGTCACGCCGTCTTTAGTGACGGTCGGCCCACCAAACGACTTGTCGATAATCACGTTGCGGCCGGTAGGTCCCATCGTAATGGCGACCGCGTCGGCCAGTTTTTCAACGCCCTTGAGCATCTTGGCTCGGGCGGTGTCTTCAAAGAGCAGTTGTTTTGGCACGTATCGTTTCCTTTTTCGGTTGGCTTGAGTGTGAGAGTCTGAGGAGTGAGATGCGCGTGCTTGGGCGCGCCCGCGTCAGCTAGGCGACCACCTTCGCCAGAATGTCGGCCTCACGCAGAATCTTCACGTCCTGGCCGTTCAGCTCGATCTCGGTTCCCGAGTACTTGCCGTAAATCACTTCGTCGCCCACCTTGACCGACATCGTGCCGCGCTCGCCGCTGTCCATGAGCTTGCCGGGGCCGACGGAAACCACCGTGCCGCGCTGCGGCTTTTCCTTGGCCGTATCGGGCAGCACAATCCCGCCCGCAGTCATCTGCTCGGCTTCCATCGGTTCCACCACAACCCGGTCATCGAGCGGACGAAGTTTGACGTCTTTCATGATTAAGATTCCTTGCTTTGTCGGTTATTTGCTGGTCTTGGATACTTGTTGACTTGCCCTCCGGCGAGGCAGACGGCTGCACCGTCGCCGCCTCGCCGCCGCGAACCGCGGGGGGACTACATGCCCATTCCCATGTCGCCCATGCCTCCCATACCACCCATGCCACCCATACCTCCTCCCATCCCGCCCATGCCGTGGTCGTGATGGCCACCGGCCTCGGGCTCCTCTTCTTTCGGGATTTCGGTCACGAGCGACTCGGTGGTCAGGAGCAACGAAGCGACGCTGGCCGCATTTTGCAGGGCGGTGCGGACCACCTTGGCCGGGTCGATGATGCCGGCCGCCACCAGGTCGGTGTAGGCGTCCTTGTCGGCGTCGTAGCCCTCGTTCTTGCCCTTCAATTGGCGAACGCGATTGACGACCACGGCGCCGTCGACCCCCGCATTGTCGGCAATGCAACGCAACGGATAATCGAGCACGTTCTTGACGATCTTGGCTCCCAGCGCCTCGTCACCTTCGAGGCCGATCTTGTCCAGGGCCTTCTCGCTGCGAATCAGGGCGACACCGCCGCCGGGCACAATTCCTTCTTCCAGCGCCGCCTGCACGGCCGCCTTGGCGTCTTCCAGCAGGGCCTTCCGCTCCTTCATCTCCGTCTCGGTAGCGGCGCCACAGTTGATTTGCGCTACACCCCCGGACAGCTTTGCCAAACGCTCCTGAAGCTTCTCGCGATCGTACTCGCTGTCGGTCACGTCGATCTCGCGTCGAATCTGCTCGGCACGGCCGTCGATGTCGACTTTCTTGCCGGCCCCCTCGACCACCGTGGTGTTCTCGGTGGTGATGATGATTTTCTTGGCGCGACCCAGATCGGTCAATTTCACCGCGTCGAGTTGGATACCCAGGTCCTTGAAGATCGCCGTGCCTCCGGTGAGGGTGGCGATGTCGCCCAGCATGGCCTTTCGGCGATCGCCGTAGCCCGGCGCCTTGACGGCACAAACATTCAGGATGCCGCGCATCTTGTTGACCACGAGGGTCGCCAGGGCCTCGCCCTCCACGTCTTCGGCGATGATCAAGAGCGGCTTGCTCGCCTTGCTGATCGCTTCCAGGATGGGCACGAGATTCTTGGCGCTGGAAATCTTCTCTTCGTAAATCAGGATGTAGCAGTTCTCCAGTTCGACCGTCTGCTCGTCCTGGTTCGTGACGAAATGGGGCGAAAGATAACCGCGGTCGAACTGCATCCCCTCCACCACCTCGACGGTCGTCTCGGCCTGGCGGCCCTCTTCGATGGTGATCACGCCGTCCTTACCGACCTTCAAGAAGGCGTCGGAGAGGACGTCGCCGATCGTCGGGTCGTTGTTGCCGGCGATGGTGGCAATCTGCCGCAGCTCGGTCTTGTTCTTCTCGTTGATCGGGGTGGCCAGCTTGGCGATGGCCTCGATAACGGCTTCGGTCGCCTTGGTGATGCCGCGCGACAGCGCCATGGGATCGGCCCCCGCGGCGACCATCCTCAAGCCCTCGCGGAAGATGGCCTCGGCCAGCACGGTGGCCGTGGTGGTGCCGTCGCCGGCCACGTCGTTCGTCTTGCTGGCGGCTTCCTTGACGAGCTGCGCGCCGAGGTTTTCGTAGGGATCGTCCAGCTCGATGTCTTCAGCGACGGTGACGCCGTCTTTCGTCACTTTGGGCGAGCCCCACCCTTTGTCGAGCACGGCGTTGCGGCCGCGGGGCCCAAGCGTGCTGCGCACGGCTCGCGCCAACTTCGACGCGCCGGCCAACAGCGGCTGTCGCGCTTCGTCATCAAAGACCATCTGCTTTGCCACAGTGGTTTCCTCCTGGTTTTAGGCAAGTAAACGGGGGTTGATTGCTTTGCTAATTTGCGTCTGGTAGGCGGGGAGCGACCCCAAATGGCAGCCCGTACCCCGCGCGCGACACCCCAAAAGCATTCCCCATGCCAGAGTGGAAGATGGAGTCGCAAGCCTTTATTTGAAAATGGTTTGCACGCAAACGAAAGGCTGAGCACAATTGCCGTCGCCCATCCGGACGGATGTCAATTTGGCAGGCTGACCGTGGATTCACAAAGCAGGCGGCCGAATCAAGGTTCGACCACACGCTTGAGTCTTGCCGCTGAACGCAGCGGTTTACCGTCGGGTAGCATCGGCCGCCAGTTCCATCTTGCCGATCCGTCGTCGGCGTGGAACTCGATGAGGTCCTGGCGTCGATTGAGGTTGTGCGTCGTCGCGGCAAGATGGTGGGCCGCGTTCGAGCAAGAACGCTGGCGCAGCGGTTCCGGAACACGCGATTTCCAGCCCGAAAACTCAAGAGCGGTCAGGATGGCCGCCTGATTGCGGGCCTGTACCGCCAACTGAAGGACGATTTCTCCCGCCACACAGAGCCTGCGAGACAGAACGTCGTAGACGGGCCGCAGTGCCCCCGCCGGTATCGCCTTCTGCAACAACGCGAAGCCGGCGCGCGTGAGCGTGAGCTGAGAGCGCCGACCAAGGGTCGGCGACCGGCCGATTCGGAGGGGGGCGAGCAGTCCGATTGACGCCAGTTCCCGACAGTCTTCCCATCGCAGCCCGGAGGCGGTGAGTTCGACGGCGGAAAGTGCGTGTCGTTGTCGCGGTTCGCCCCGGGCCTGCGCGATAAGCTGTCGTTCAGCCAGCCGGTTGAGGCCGGTCACGAGCCGTTGAAGATCTTGCCCCCCAAGGTTGGTGGCTAACGAGTACAAGTCTCTCTGTGGTCGGGCTTTTCTCATCGGTTTCTCTCCGTCAGCATCGCGCGAGCGACGGCCAATGCGCAGCAGCGGACGCAGCCGGGAAAAGTGAAGGTGCCCACAGCGATGCTGCGGACGGGCCGAGAGAATGCGGCCGCAAAGATGCGCGGGAAAGGGGCTTCTATTTAACTAATCGAGAATGGCGTCCGAAAGCGGACACGGAAAATAGGAACCTTACGAAATTGCAAGCTTTCTCGTCGCGATGTCTTGCGGCCAGGTTCGGACCACTTCGGGTCTCATGCTCAAAGTTGGCCCAGGTAACGGAAACCCTCGGATGCTGGCGCATGGGCCGTGCTGCCGGCCTTCGGGGCCCGGCACCGCCAGACGGGGCGCCGAGACTGGGCGATGCGCGCGTGCCCCTCGGTGTACTGGGCGGCCACGTCAGGATCGCGATATTGGGCCTGCACAGGCAATCGATCCGTCGTTGAATCGCTCGCCTTTTCTGCCATCACGATCACCATGTGGAGGCGAGGCGACATGAGGTGCCGGTAACACGTTGGGTTTTCGAAGTAGTACATGTCCCAGTCGAACACCTGGCCCAAGTTGTCGGCTTCTGCAATATAGACCTTGCAATCGGCGAACTTGTTCAGGCTGTAGTAGTCGTGAAATAAATCGGGACCGAAGGAGACATACGCCGCTCCCGTGAAGTTCGAGGCGGCGTTCAACTGGAACACGCGGCCGCCAGGCTTGAGCATTTCGATGACGTTGGTGAAACAGTTCTTGAGATCGACCAGGTGATCAAATGTGCCGCCGTCGTAAATGAAATCGTATTGCCCGGCGAGGTCCGGTGGGATTCTGTAATTCAGGTTATGGACCACATCGCACTTTTCGTACTCGCTAACATCAAGCGAGTAGACACGATCCAGTCCGAACATCGTGAAGAAGGCGTGGTCGGTAATGTAGTTCTGGCCGATCGCATAGCGGGAATAATTGTCGATCATGCCTGCGGTAGCCCGAATTGTCGCATCGGGAATTTGGACGCCCTCCTCACGGAGGACGGCAACCGCTTCTTCATGCGTCATGCGAATCCATTGCCTTCCAAGGCAGATGAACTTGCCGGTGATCGGCCTATAGACGTGCTCTTGCGCGAGCATCCGCGCCTGGGGTACCGTGATCATAAACTCGTCTCCTTTTGGGACGCGTCTACCATCCGGTGAATCGTTTAGCGCGTCAAGACGAGTTCTCTTGCCGAGCGTCTCGCCAGACGCTGCTTGCGGCAGTTGCGCGATCGGCGTCCGCCTCCGGCGGAGGAAACCGCCCCTTCCAGGCCGCGTCAAATATCGCCGCGCGGCTCGGCCTGCTCCTGGTGAACGCCGATCTGGTCGACGCCGTCGCCGTCCCAGTCGCCCACCACCGGGTTATGGGTGGCGTCGCCCAACTCGTAGTGCAGGTCGTTTTCGTCGTCGATCACGCCGTCGTGATTAAGGTCGATGTGCCAGTGGCCGTCGCGGTAGATGCCCAACTCGTCGATGCCGTCTCCGTTGAAGTCGCCGACCACCGGTTTGTCGCCCCGCTCACCCAGCCTGAGCGTGATGTCCTTTTCGCTCTTCTTGCCGTCGCCGTCGACGTCCAGGATCCACTGACCGGCGCTGAAGATGCCGATCGAGTCGATGCCCGTGCCCGTCCAGTCACCGGTGACCGGCACGTCGCCCCGCTGGCCGAAGTGAAACACGTGGTCGATCAGGTCGCAACGTAACGAGCCGTCGCGCGTGCGCTTCATCTCGCGTTGCCCGATCGTGGCGTGGTGCGGCTGCGGCGGAACGTTCTTCAGCTTGCCGCTCGGTTGGTTGTAGGGATCGGGCAGCCCCGGCTCTTCGGCCACCGCTCGTGGGTCGCCGGGCCAGGCCGGGCCGAAGATGCCGATGTCGGTTTTGCCGTCGCCGTCCCAGTCGCCGGTGACCGGCTTGTCCTTCTCAGAGCCGAGCTTGGCCCACAAGTCGGCGTCGTCCCAGGTGCCGTTGCCATTGAGATCGATGAACCATTCGCCCTTGACGTAAACACCGATATCGGTCACGCCGTCGCCGTTGAAATCGCCCGTGACGGGGATGCCGTCCAGCTTGCCGAAGACAGCCTGACGCGCTTCTCCCTCCTTCGTTTGCGGGTGCAGTTTCCACAATCCGTGCCGCAACCGAGCACCAAACCAGGCGGCCACATCGGCCCGCGTTCCGGCGATCTTAGCGGCCGAGCGGAGCACGGAGGCGTTGCCTCGCGGCAGGCCGGCGTCGACCACGCTCAGATGCCATGTCGTGCCGTCGACACCCCAGGAGCCCAACTGAAACGGTGACGTTTGCGGCGAGGCAACAGGAGGCGAGAGCGGCGGACTGAGCGGCGGGAGCGCGGGCACCAGGCCGGGCGTAAGGAAAATCGCCGCCGGAGCCTCTGGCGGAGGTGGCGCGGCCGCAACCAGCGTGATCTCGCTGAAGTTGTTGTTCAGCGAGGCCTGGCCGTTCGCGAGCGGGATGCGCACGATGGCGTCGTTGACCGAACCGATCGCTTGCAGCAGCGCGTCAGAAACCGACGCGTTCACCGTCTCCGCGCCCGCTTGGATCAACGTCGGACTGATCGCCAGGCCCCCCAGCGTGCCCGCCGCGTTCAGGCCGTCGATGTAGCCGCTGGGGTGAACCTTGATGACGCTGTACAGGCCGGGCGGCAGTCCCACGAACTGGTAGTAGCCGCTCGCGTCGGTTGTGGTTTCGATCGGGTTGCCCGATTGATCCAGAAGCGGCATGCCGGTCGCGTCCGCGAGCATCAGCGTGACCCCGGTCACCGGCGCATCGCCGGGTTGCCGGATGCCGGTGCGCAGGTTCGGTAGATTTGCCAGGATGCCTGGCAAATCGGCGGTTGGGTCGGGCGTGGCGATCGGCGGACCGTCGATGAAGACATAACCCGAAATCGTGCTGGGGGGCGTCAAACAGAAATCGTAGTAGGCGCCGCCCGTGCCAGCCGAGAGGGCGACCGACGAAATGAGCGTTGCGGTGGTGCTGACTCCGCCCACGGTCCCCACGTGCGAGGCGCCGGCGTACCAGCCCGCCGGCACGGTCTCCTGCACGCTGTAGCTGCCCGGCTGCAGCCCGGCGAACGTGTAGTAGCCATTGGCGTCGGTAAGCGTCGTGCCGACGATGTTCCCGCTCGCGTCGAGCAGGGTGATCGTCGCGCCCGGAACGGGCGGATCGTTCTGGTTCTCTTGGGGCGTCCAGCAGCCGTTGATGTCGGAGTGAACGTAACCGGAAATCGAAGCGGGCGGCGTGAGGCAGAAATCGTAGTAGAGTCCGTTCGCGCCGCCGGCCAGCGAGATGTTTGAGATCAGCTCCTCCGTGGCGCTCGTGCCGCCCACGGTCCCCACGTGCGAGGCGCCGGCAAACCAGCCGAACGGCAGAATCTCAAGAACGCTGTAGTTGCCGGGCGTCAGGTTGCCAAACTGGTAGTAGCCGTTGGCGTCGGTGAGAGTCGTGGCAACCACGTTGCTGTTGGCGTCGAGCAGTTCGATGGTGACTCCGGGGAGGGCTGGATCGCTCTGGTTTTGCTGCGGGGTCCAGCATCCGTTGATGTCGGAGTGGACGTAGCCGGAAATCGAAGCGGGGGGCGTGAGGCAGAAGTCGTAATAGAGCCCGTTGGCACCGCCGGCTAGGGGAACGCTCGACAGCAGCTCATCGCTGGCGCTGGTGCCCCCCTCTGTTCCGACGTGCGAAGCTCCAGAGAACCATCCACCCGGCAACGTTTCCCGCACGCTGTAGTTGCCGGGCTGAAGTCCCGTGAATTTATAAAAACCGTTGGCGTCGGTCGTGGTCGTGCTCACCACATTTCCATTGGCGTCGAGCAACGAAATGGTCACGCCGGGCACCGGGGGATCGTCCTGATTCTGCTCGGGCGTCCAACAGCCGTTGATGTCGGAGTGGACGTAGCCGGAAATCGAAGCGGGGGGCGTGAGGCAGAAGTCGTAGTAGAGGCCGTTGGCACCGCCGGCGAGGGGAACGCTCGAGAGCAACTCGTCGCTGGCACTTGTGCCGCCGCTGGTGCCCACGTGCGAAGGCCCGGAGAACCAACCCTGGGGCACGGTTTCCTTCACGCTGTAAGTGCCGGGTTGGAGTCCCGTGAACTTATAGAAACCATTGACGTCCGTCGTGGTCGTGCTCACCAGGTTGCCACTCGCGTCGAGCAATTGGATCGTCACGCCGGGAACCGGGGGATCGTTTTGGTTCTGCTCGGGCGTCCAGCAGCCATTGATGTCGGAATGAACGTAGCCGGAGATCGAGGCGGGTGGCGTGAGGCAGAAGTCGTAGTAGAGGCCGTTGGTGCCGCCCGCCAGGGGGACGCTCGAGAGCAGTTCATCGCTGGCGCTCGTGCCACCGTCGGTGCCCACGTGCGAAGGGCCGGGGAACCAACCCTGCGGCACGGTTTCCTTGACGCTATAGGTGCCGGGCTGAAGTCCCGTGAATTTATAAAAACCGTTGGCGTCGGTCGTGGTCGTGCCCACCACGTTGCCGCTGAGATCGAGCAACTGGATCGTCACGCCCGCGACGGGGGGATCATTCTGGTTTTCCGTTGGCGTCCAACAACCGTTGATGTCGGAATGGACGTAACCAGAGATCGAAGCGGGTGGCGTGAGGCAGAAGTCGTAGTACACGCCGTTGGTGCCGCTGGTGAGCGTGATGGCCGAAAGAAGCTCATCGCTGGCGCTCGTTCCTCCCGCGCTGCCCACGTGCGAAGCACCGGAAAACCACCCGGCCGGCAACAACTCCTGGACGCTATATGTGCCCGGCGGCAAGCTTTGGAACTTATAAAACCCGTTCGCGTCCGTGGCGGTCGTGCCGATCACCGCCCCTTGGGCGTTGAGCAACTGAATGGTTACGCCCGCGACCGGCGGATCGTCCTGGTTCTGCTCTGGCGTCCAGCAGCCGTTGATGTCGGAGTGGACGTAGCCGCTCACGCTCACCGGTTGTTGCAGCCAGAAATCGTACTGCACGGCGTTTTGTCCGCTGGTGAGCGTGATGTTGGCCAGCGTCTGCAAGTCGGTGGCGGTTCCCCCGTCGTTGCCGACCGAATCGTAGGTGGCGTAGTAGCCGGTCGGGACGAGTTCATGAACGGTGTAACTACCCGGCCTGAGCAACGCCGAGCCGGTCGCAGGGAAGCTGTAACTGCCGTCGGACGCGGAGGTCGTGGTCTGAATCACGTTGCCACTGGAGTCGAGCAATTGCACGGTCACGCCGCCCAGGGGCGTCGAGTTGGCGTCGTGCGTGCCGATCGGCGAGACGCGCACGACGCCGGCAATCGTGACGGGCTGCTGCAACCAGAAATTGTATTGCGTCCCGCTCTCGCCCGACGTGAGCGTGATGTTGCCCAAGGTCTGCAAGTCGACCGCGGCGCCGCCCTCGTTGCCGACGGCGTCATAGGTGGCGTAATAACCGCCCGGCACGAGCTCGTGCACGGTGTACGTTCCGGGCTTCAACGTTTGCGAAGCGGTGGGAAAGCGGTAGGTGCCGTCGGCCGCGGTCGTGGTTGTGGCCAGCACGTTGCCGCCGGAGTCGAGCAATTGCACGGTCACGCCGCCCAGGGGTGTCGAGTTGGCGTCGTGCGTGCCCATCGGCGAAACGCGCACGGTTCCGCCGATATCGACCGGCTGCTGGAGATAGAAATCGTATTTGACCGCTTTTTCGTCGGAGGTGAGCACGATGTTGCCCAGCGTGGTCAGATCGACGACGTTGCCTCCTTCGTTGCCGAGCACGTCGTTCACGGCGTAATAGCCGCTCGGAACGAGTTCCTTCACCGTGTATTTGCCGGGACCCAGGTTGGTAAAGGTGTAGGTGCCGTCGCCGGCCGTGGTTGTCGACGCGACCTGGTTGCCGTTCTGATCCAGCAGCAGCACCTGCACGCCGCTCTTCGGCGGATCGGTCGGCTCGCCCGTACCGAGTGGCGCGACGCGCACTGTGCCGCTGAGGCTGTTGGGGAGCGACTGCGAGAAGTCGTTATGCACGACGTCTTCGCCGCCCAGCACCGTGATGTTGCTCAGGGTGTGAGCGTTCGTCGACATGCCATAGGTCACGCCCCCCACGTCGCCGGGCGAGGAGCCCACCGGCAGGTAGCCGTTGGGCTGCGTCTCCACGATCTGATACTCGCCGGGGAGCACGCCCGTGAATTTATAGTTGCCGTTGGCGTCGGTCGTTGTCGTGACGCCTGTCGGCACATACGCCGTGCCGTTGTAGCTATAGAGGCTGAGTTGCACGTTGGCGAGCCCCGGCTCGCCCGACTCCTGCACGTTGTCGAGGTTGGGATCGTAGTAAACCGTTCCTTCCAACTTGATCGGGAGCGGCGTCTGCTGATTGGAGGCAAAAGCGCCCGCCGTGTAGACCGGGGTAGGCACGGTATTGACAACCGTCCCGCCGATCAACCCACCGATGTAGTCTTTGTTCGGCAACGGCAAGCCGCTGGCGTCGAGCGAGCTCTGGAAGAATTCTTCGAAGGTGCCGTTGAGCGTGTCGTCCTGGTAATGAGGCGCCGAGAAGGTTCCGATCATTTGGGAACCTTCGAACTCATGCCCGTTGACGGTGGCATTGACGCCGTTGGTATCGAGGTCTTCGACGTCGATCGTGAACACAAGCTGCTTGCCTGCGGTGAACCCCGAGAAGTGCAGCACAAGCTGCGTGCTCCCCATCGCCGGATTCTGCCCCGTCACCTGAAAGCCGTTGTGAGAGACGATGTTCAGCGGCGAGTAAGAGTAGACCCCGGGCGGGCCGGGCTCCGTGTCGAAGAACGGGTCGCCCAACTGGACGGTCGGCGTGCCGTTGGGGTCGGTGGAAATGGTGAGCTGAGTCAGCTCGGTGCCCGGCGCACCACCGCTCCAGGTCAACGTGAACGTATTGGGGATGGCCTTGGTGCCGCTTGCCGGGTCTTCGTAAACGCAGCCGAGTTGAATGTCGGCCGCCAGCGGACAGCGCTCTTCGACCTGCTCGAAGCGGCAGATGCGCCAGGCGTCGGTCTTGGCCTCGTGTGGCCCCCCCGTTGTGTTCGAACCTGGGTCACGGCGCCAGCGGCGCCACGGCACGAGCTTGCTGATAAAACTCACCAACACGTCTCCTCGTGAGAGGCGGAAAGCAAAATGGGGCTAACGCTTGGTTGTCGGTCTTGGACCTCGGCCGCGTGCCACCGCGACGGCCGGTCGGAAGGCTCATCTGGGTCTGGCCGCTTGCCGCACCGGCTTGCCCAGCGGTTGCCCGCCGAGGTCCCAGAGTCGCACGGTTGTGTCGAAACTGCCGGAGACAAGCAGCGCCCGTTGGACGTGCCAGGCGAGCGCGGTTACCGAACCGGTATGCCCCACGAGCTCGAGCTGCTCCTGCGCGCTGGCGAGGTCCCAGACGCGGATCAGGTTCTCGCTGCTGCCGCTGGCTAATTGGCCCTCGCCACAAAAGACGAGCGAAAGCGTTCGTCCGGGCCGCTTCGGGAGCGCCTGAAGCAAGTCACCCGTTTCGACGTTCCAGGTCCGGATCTGGCGGCCCTCTCCGGCCGAGGCCAGTTCCCGCCCGTCCGGCGAGAAGGCCAGGGCCCGGATGCGGTGCTTGTCGGCCTCGATGTCGTGCAGCACTTTGCCGTCGGGCAACCGCCAGAGGCGAAGGTGACCATCGCGGCCCGCGACGGCGAGGGTGGCGCCGTCGGGCGAAATGGCCAGCGCCCGATTGTCCGAACCGTGGCAGGTGAGCGTCTTGCTGACGGCTCCTGACGAGGCATCGATGATCTGGACGCGGTCGCCGAAGCCGGCCGCGGCCAGCCAGCGGCCGTCGGGTGAGTAGGCCGCGGCAAAGATGGCCTCGGCCGAGCAGGCGATCTTGTGGACAACCTTGCCGCTCTCGACGTCCCAGATGATGAGTGAGCGATCGTCCCCCGCCGTGGCAAGCCGGGTGCCCGTCGAATCAAAGTGAACCGAGCGGACCCAGTCGGCGTGACCTCGCAACTCGCGAACCAGGTGGCCGTCGTCCACATTCCAGATGCGGACGATGTGGTCGTCTCCCCCGGTCGCCAGCCGGCGGCCGTCGGCGTCGAAGGCCACCGCGGTAACGACGGGCGCACCGTCGAGCGTGGCATGCGCGTGCGTTGGCAGCACGCGATCGGCCGAAAGATGGCGAACCGTCTGGGCCCGAACCGGGCCGCAGTAGGCGAACGTCCAGGAAAGCGCCAAAGTGATGGCGCGCACACGCGCGAGGCAGTCGTCGGTCATCCTTGAATCCGATGCGTGAGCTAATGGCGCCGCGAGCGTCGCGCCGTGCTCACGCGCGCGGAACCAGCATCGTTTATCGGTTCAAGCAACGGGCCGGCAACAGGCGTTCTGCGGAGATTTTCCGGTCGAGGCGATTAGGCGAACCGGGAAAGAGGTGAAGTGGGGCCGCAGGCGCCGTCATGACGCGTTGCACGGCCCTCCCGGCCGTGATTGTCTGCGGCTGCGACCCCGTTGCAGAACGCGAAGGCAGAAAGGAACGACGTGGAATCCGAGTTCCGATACGAGATTCCGACTTCCGCCTCAAAAATTACGGTTGATCGCCGCCAGAAGCGCGATCTGACGCCAGTTTACTGTCTGCCGACGACCGGGTCTCGGAAACGGCGCGCTGCTGGATCTGCTCAAGCGTTTGGCCGAGCCGCTTGCGTCCGCCGCCGCTCGAAGAGACCGGTTTGCTCGGTGCTTCGGCCGCCAGCAGCGGCTTTACGGGCCGCAAAACGGCCAGCAGTTGCGGGCTGACTTCCTCTTCCGCGTTGGGAAGCCCAAGTTGCTCCACCGCGTCGGAGAAGCCCAGCAAAACCGCGCGACGCACGTTCTCTCGGATCCAACCGTAGAAGCCTAGCTTGCTCATACCATCTCCTCGTCCATGAAGTCGGCGAATCTTACTCCAGCGGCCGAGCGTGCGAAAGGGCAGTCAAAAAAGTTGTGAGCCACGTCGACAAACCGGGTAGCCTGGGCGAATTGCAGCCACTTGACCCGGCCGCAGCAAGAACTTTAACTGTTCGTTTCTGGCATCATTGCTCTAGATTGAAGAAGGGGATTTTCGCCATGACCGTGACACACGTCGGTTCGACCAAGAAGTATTCGTCGGGTTGGGAGACCATTTTCAGCGGCAAGAAGCAGGCGAAGAAGCCTGCCGCCAGCAAAGCCGCCGGCAAGAAAAAAGCTTCGCCACGCAAGAAGGCAAAACGCTGACGGCGCGAGCCCTCGCCTACCGGCTAAGCGACGGCGCGGTGGCGTGCCGGACGCTTCCGACGTGATGGCTGGCCGAGGGGGCCGTGCGGTTTGCCGCTCGTCGCTTCAAGCCGACCAGCGACCAGGCGATCATGGCGACCGCGTTCATGGGCCAGAGCGCGAGAGGCACCTTCCCTTCCCAGGGGCCGCGCCACCACAGGACGGCGCCGAGAACGGCGCCAGCGGCGCTCAGGACGGCCAGGTCGCGAACCAAAGCCGGCCGCTCGCGCAACAAAAGAATCAGCAGGTAATAAGCCGGGGCCAAGAGCGGCACGAACCAGCGAATCGAACAGGAGGGGCCCGAATAGTTGTTCGATAGCGCGGCGTAGAGCAACCAGCTTCCGCCAGCCAGCGCCGCCGCAAAAACGATTTCTGGCGATTCGGGCTTCCGCCGCCGAACGAGCACCACGAAACCGCCCACGGCCAGCCAGAGCGGCAGGTTATAGCCGACGAAGCCGTGCTTGCCGAGAAGCAGAGCGGCCGCGTAGACCGGGAAATGGCCGACCGTTTGGTGCCCCCAACCGCCGGTCATGTTTCGCGTGCTGAACGGCGAGCCCGGCCAGGCGAGATATTCGGGCACCGAATTCGCCGGCCCGAGCGTGCCGCCGGTACTGTAGTTCACGACATGATGGGCGGCCAGCCAGGGCAGCGCCGCCAGCAAGAAACATCCAAGCGCCGCAGGCTTGCGGGTGCGCCAGGCGACGAGAGCCGCGGTGCAGACGAGCAAGACGGGTCCCAGCCCCAGGTCGAAACTATACCCCAACGCGGCCAGCGTCCCGGCCGCCGCGCTGGCTGCCGTGGCCGATCCGCCGCCCGGTTCGATCGTTGTCGCGGCCAGACGGTCGAGGGCAAGCATCAACAGGGCGACCACGGCCAGAAGCAGCACGTGATTGTTAACGTTCCGCGCGTAGGGGAGGGCAACCGTCGCCAGCGCGATGCTTCCCGCGACGAGACCGCAGACCGCCAGCGGGAGGCCCCGGCGCAGCGCCAGACGCCAGACCGACCAGACGGTGACCACGTAGGCGAGGCCCGACGAAAGGACGACCATCCAGTAGCAGAAGAGCCGCGGTTGGTCGCGGGCCACCAGCCCCGTCGTGGCCTGCAACAGCTTGTACCAGGCCGCCAGCCCGAACGCCGGCAGAGGAGACTTGTCGGAGTAAAACCGTCCGCGGATCAGCAGCTTGTCTTTCGTTCCCTGCGTCCGCAGCGCCTCGTCGCCCGGCGTGTAAGGATTGGGCGCGTCGGCCGTCGCCGGAGAGCGGACGAAGATCGAGTCGTCGATGGCCAGGCTGTGGCGGTCTACGAGCGATTCGACCGTCGCCAGGCGGCTGCCGTCGTTCCACCCCCCCGCGTAGTCGCGAGCGCTCACCAGGGCAACGAGCGCCGAGGCAGCAATCAGGCAGAACTCCGCCCTTCGCGGACGTTTGTCGGCCGCGCGGCAGGCACGATCGTGAACGGTCGAGGCGTCATCCATGAGCCCGATCCCGGATGCTGGCGGCTAGACTACCGCGGTTTGCGTTTGGCGAGGCCGGCCGCGGTCGATTTCTTCTTGGCAGGTCCCGGCGCGGGTTTCGACGGCGCGGCCTTGTGCGCCGATGATTTTTCGTCAACCGGCCTGGCCGGCTCTTCTTTTTTCGAGGGCGATTTCTTGTCGACGGCCTGCGCTTTGATCCTGGCCGATTTCGGCTCCGTCGATTTTGACTCCGGCGATTTTGCTTCGGCAGCCGACCCCGCGGCTCCCTTGGCCGCCTTCGACGAATCGACCGTCTTGGCAGCCTCAGCGGACTGCGGCCTTTCCTTGTCGGCCGATGGCTCGGACGGGCGAATCAGTTTTGCGCCTCGTTTCGGCAGCCGATCTTTGCAGTCGGGCGCGATCTCCAGCAGTAGCTTGTGCAAATTGGGAGAACTTGGGCTGTGCACAAGGTCCGCCGCCAGTCGATGAGCCAGGGAGGCAAATTCGACCCCCTTGTTCTTCGGAATCGCCCGTTCCAAGCCCGGCACCGCGTGTGCCGTTTTTTCCTGTTCGGTGGCCAGCCCCAAAATTCCAAAAACCTCGAGCAGGCCGCGGTCGAGGGGAATCGCGTGGCCGCCCAGCGCTGCCTGCGTCACGTAAGCCAGAGCAAACGGGGTCACTCCGTCGTACTTCTGCAGCTTCTGCTGGGCCTGCCCCAGCGGCATCTTCTTCAGCGACTCGACGTCGAAGGAATAGGTGGCCTCGAACACGGTTTGGAGCACGTGCTTGACGTTGCTGGCCGCCGTTGCGGGTTCCGGCAACATGTGCATCACTTCCGCCAGTTCCTTCACCGTGCTGACCCGAACTTCATTCCAGTCGAAGAAAGCCGTCGAGAGGGCCGCGTAGGCCTTGTCGGCCGCCTCGTAAGGGGCGTTCTCCAGGCAACAGGCGTACAGCAGGTGCTCTAAGGCGGGCCGTTCGGGAATCAGCGTCGGCTCGTAGTGCTTTTTGAGCACCTTGTGCATCTTGTTGATCAGGGCCGACCGGTTGACTGTCGCCATCAGGGGTCATTCCTCTTCGCCAAAGGGATCGCTCGCGTCGGCGTCAAGCGTTGCGCCGTCCGCCCCGTCTGGGGGAAACTCGTCTCGGGGAAACTCGTCTTGCGGAGACTCGTGCTGGGGAAGGTGGTCTTGATCAACTCGGTCTCGGGGCGTCTCATGTGGGGCCGCGTCGTCTTCGGCCGCCGGCGGCAAAACACGATGGAGAATCTCCGCGATCTGGATCGACTTCTTGACGCCCATGTCAAGCACAAAGACGAGTCTGGGAGTGTAGCGAGTATCGATCCGCTTCGCTACCTTCGATTGCAGAAAACCGGCCGCGTTTTTCAGGCCCGCCAGGCTTAGCCGCTGTTTCGTTTCGTTGCCCATCACCGACACGTGGACCTTGGCCTGCCGCATGTCGGGGCTCATTTCGACGTAGGTGACGGTCACGTCCTGAATGCGCGGGTCCTTGAGATCGGTCAGGATCGCCATGCTGACGACTTCTCTGACCGCCTCGGCCGCCTTCTGAATGCGATGTGAAGCCATCGTTCTCTAACCGTTTGCGTAAAGCCAGCGTCGTTTAAGCCCAGTTTCCGCGGGTTGCCAGCCAACGGCGACCGCGAGGGTTGCGCTATTGCCGGGCCGGAGCAGGTAGGGATGCTGTGATTCCGGGATCGCGGGGGCCGTTGGCCCTCCGGTTAAACGAGCTGAAGTTGTTAACGCTTACCGTCGAGCGATTGCCGCACTGTCGCCATACCCAGTCCCTTCGCCCCCTTCTGACTACAAGGTTCGCGCGAACTCCTCAACTCGATAGCACTCGAGAATATCGCCTTCCTTCAGATCGTTGAAGCCGCGCAGCTTCATGCCGCATTCCAGACCCTCGCGCACCTCGCGGGCGTCGTCCTTTTCACGTTTCAACGACTCCAGGCCGTAATCGCCGATCACGCGCCCATCGCGGATGACACGGACGCGCGAATTTCGTTCGATCGTGCCCGAAAGGACCCGGCAGCCGGCGATCGTCCCCAGCCGGCTGATAAGAAACGTCCGCTGCACCAGCGCCCGGCCCAGGTCGATGTCGCGCTTTTCGGGCTTGAGCATCCCTTCCAGCGCCTTTTTGATGTCGTCGGTGACCTGATAGATGATGTCGTAGCGTCGAATCTGCACGCCGTATTCGTCGGCCAGCCCTCTCGCCCCCTCGTCGGGGACGACGTTGAAGCCGATGATGATGGCGTCCGAAGCGTCGGCCAGATGCACGTCGGCTTCCGTGATGCCGCCCACCATTTTCTGAAGGATCTTGAGTTGCACCTCGGGGTGCTTCAGCTTCCCGAACTCCTTCATGATGGCTTCGATCGAGCCCTGCGTATCGGCGCGGAGGATGATGTTGAGCGACTGGACCTGGTCGCCGCCCAGCCGCTCGTGCAGGCTTTCCAGCGTCACGTGGGCCGTTTGCTTGGACAGCGTCAGCCGGCGCGACTGCGTGAGGCGCTGCTCCGCGATGTCGCGAGCGTCGCTGATCTCGTCGAGCACATAAAAATGCTCGCCGGCGCCCGGCGCCTCGTGCAAACCCGTGACGTTAACGGGGGTCGAGGGCGGGGCCGTCTCATGCATCTGGCGGGTATTGAGGGTATCGTACATCGCCTTGACACGGCCGTAGGCCGACCCGCAAACCAGCACGTCGCCGACTTTCAAGGTGCCGTTCTGCACCAGGATTTTTGCCATCACGCCGCGCTCTTCTTCCACCGCCGACTCCAGGCAGGTGCCATAGGCGTGCCGCTGTGGATTGGCCTTGTACTCGTGCAACTCGGCCAGTGTGAGGAGGGTTTCCAGCAGATCGCCCACCCCCAGGCCGGTCAGCGCGCTACACTTGACCACTTCGGTCGTGCCGCCCCACTCCGTGGGAAGCAACTCATTGGCGGCCAACTGCTGCATGATGCGGTCGACGTTGATTCCGTGCAGGTCGATTTTGTTGAGGGCCACCACGATCGGCACGTTGGCTGCGCGGGCGTGGCTAATGGCCTCCTCGGTTTGTGGCATCACGCCGTCGTCGGCCGCCACGACCAAAACGGCGATGTCCGTTACATTGGCGCCGCGTGCCCGCATCTGCGTGAACGCTTCGTGGCCCGGCGTGTCGACAAAGGTGATCGGCCGTCCGTCGTGCTCGATGCGGTAAGCCCGGATGTGCTGGGTGATACCGCCGCTTTCGCCCGCGGCCACGTTGGTGCCGATGATCCGGTCCAAGAGCGACGTTTTGCCGTGGTCGACGTGGCCCAGGAACGTGACGATCGGCGCCCGCGGCTCGAGCTGATCGGGTGCGTCTTGCTCCTCCTGAATGGCGCTGATCAACTGGTCCTCGATGTCATACGCTTGGCGAATTTCCACCTCCGCCCCGAACTCGACCGCCAGCAACTCGATCGTTTCCAATTCCAGGTCGGAAGTGATGGTCGACATGCTGCCCAACTGGAGGAGTTTTCCCAGGACTTTGTTCACCGGCACACCGATGGCGGCCGAAAAGCTCCGCACGTTGCACGGCATCTGGATGACGACGTGTCCCTTGCGCGGGGCCGCGGTGCTGACCCCCGATTTCTTCTGACGCGGCCTGGGCCGCCGCAGCGGACGGTCCTCTTCTACGACGCCCGTCGCGGTGACGCGCACGGGCCGGTCGCCGGCCGTGCGCTTTCGGTTTCGCTGCCGTTCCTCGCGGGTTCCCATCTGCGAGTCTTCGGCTGCGACTTTTCCCGTTCCCCCGCCACGGCGAGGCCGTTGCGATTCGGGCGTCGCCGGAGCAGGCGCGCGCGGCCCGCCGGGCTTTCTCGCGGCCGGAGCTTCGGTCTCCACCCGCTGTTTCTCGACGTCCTTGATGTGGTCGGCCAAAGGTGCGCGGCCACTACGCACGTCGGCGGGAAGCTTGATGACCGGCTTTTGCGGCGCCGGTTCGGCCGGCTTTTTGGCCGCCGGCGGCTGCTGCGCGGCGGGCAAGCGGGCCACGCGGATTGCCGGGCCCTTAGGGCCCTCGGGCGGTTTCTTCGGCGCCTCGGCCGCCGGCCGCTCAATCCGATCCGGCTTGGCCGGCAGCACGGGCGGCTTTCCGCCGGTGCCGGCAGGCGGAATATAGGCCTCGCGACTGATGGGGGGCGGTTCGGGCGGCGGTGCCAGCGTGGCCGCCCCTCCCTTGGTGATCGTGGGCCCCATCGCGCGGCCGGCGCTTTTGCTGCCGCCCGCCAGGTAGCCTCTGACCTTTACCTCTTCCTCGTCGGTCAGGCTAGCCAGCGCGGACCCCTTGCCCGTTACGCCTGCTTTTGCGCAGAGTTCGACGCACTCCTTACTGTCGATGCCAAGTTCTTTTGCTAGTGAATAGATCCGTACGGGCAAGTCTGAAATCTCCCTCGTTTTGCCCGGCCGACGCGGCCGGTATCGTTGCTAATTCATGACCATCTCCTGAAAAACGGCCTTCCAACATCGTATGGTGCCCGCCGCCCGGGTCACCCGGCTCCCTCCTCGGAGTGAACCTGCTGCGCTGCGGCCGAACCGTTCGGCTCGGCACCCCCAGGCTGGCCACCTTCCGGCTCGGCACCGCTCGGCTCGGCAGAAGCAGCCTCGGCGGCGGGTTCGTGCCCGCCCGCCGCCTGCTCCCGGGCTTCGAGTTCTTTGGTGGCAGCCTCGATGCGTTCCTGTTCGCGCTGGCGACGCCGCTCCTCGGTCGCCGCGGCTTCCGCTTCCTCGGCCTTGGCTTCGGCCTGAGCCACGATCTTGTCGACCTGCTCCGGCGAGAGCCCACCCATCTCCATCAAGGCGTCGGGTTCGATCACCGAGAGATCATCGTATGACAAAAAGCCCTCGCCGACCAGCTTCTCCGCCAGGTTTTCGTCGACGCCTTCCAGCGAGCTGAATCCGCCCACGGCCCGCTCGATCTGCTCGTCGAGCTCCTCCCGCGTCATGATCTCGATGTCCCAGCCGCACAGCTTGCTGGCCAGGCGAACGTTCTGGCCGCGACGACCGATCGCCAGCGAAAGCTGATCTTCGCGCACCAGCACGATGGCCCGTCCGAGCATCGAGCAGAGGATGACTTCTTCCACTTCGGCCGGCTGCAGGGCGTTGGGAATCAGCACCTGCATATCGTCGCTCCAGCGGACGATGTCGATCCGCTCGCCGGCCAGTTCGTCCACGATGTTCTTGATCCGGTTGCCGCGCACGCCCACGCAGGCCCCCACGCAATCGACGCGCTGGTCGGTGCTGCTCACGGCCACCTTGGTGCGGTAGCCGGGCTCGCGGGCCATGGCCTTGATCTCGATGACGCCGTCGGCGATTTCGGGAATCTCTTGTTCAAATAGCCGGCCGACCAGGGCGGGGCGGGTGCGGCTGAGGATCACCTTCACTCGGCTCCCCGCCTTCTTCACCTCGCAGATCGTCGCCCGCACGCGCTCGTTGGCGTGGTGCGTCTCGCCGGGAATCTGCTCGCTGCGCGGGAGGATCGCCTCGCAGTTGGGCAGCGCCACCGTGGCCGCGCCGCCTTCATAGCGCTGCACCACGCCCGTAACGAGTTGTCCCTTCTCCTTGTCGTATTCGTCGAACAGAGCGTCTCGTTCGGCTTCCCGCACCTTCTGAATGATGACTTGTTTGGCCGTTTGAGCGACGATGCGTCCCAGCGTCTCCCCTTCGTCGAGCGGGACCCCGTTGTGCGTGCCGCTGATCGAGCCGTCGGTACGGTTGATCTGGACCACCACCTCCTGCTCTTCGCCGTATTGCTTCTTGGCGGCCGACACCAGGGCGGCCTCAATCGCCTGAAAAACGATTTCCTTGTCGATATTCTTATCGCGGTGAATCGTATCGACGATTCGCAATAGTTCGCTGGCATTCATGTTGCTTCACTTCTTTCGGCGCCCGTGGCGCGCTAAAACCAGATTGTCGGATTGTAAAACGCTGGGGCGATCACCCTGTTCATCGTGACGGCGGGCAACCGCGATTCGGATGTCGGTGTTCTCCTCAAGGACCTCTTTTTTGCCCCCATAAAAACGAAAACGGCAACCAGCCTACCCCACCGGCGGTCGTTGGGCTAGACGACTACCGGTACGGAGGTACGATCCGGTTACCTACCGCGCCCCCGGCTGGCACAGGTTGCGACCGGTACGACCGTCGAACCAATGCGCCCGCCGCATGTCTAACCACGCGATAACGTGCTCTCCTGGTGCTAGCCCCGAGCGAACCTGACGTTTACATAATAATACCGCGCCAGGCCGTTCAGGCGATGCCCGATTTTCGGTTTGTTCCTCGCCGTCCCCGCCCGGCTGGTCCGGGCTCAACGACACCACGCTCGCGTCCCCCAGGTCTTCGATCAACTCGACCCTCGCCGTCGTCTCCGGGCAGTCTAACGTCGGCGAGTCTTCGTGCGAACCGGGCTGCCCGACCTGCCGCACGTGGATGTCTTCGGGCCGCAGGCCGACCACCGCCGTTTCGCCCGCTCCTGCTCCCCGCCACCACTCGCGGCGGACGCCGACCGACCAGCCCCCCGCGGATAACCGCCAGGCGTCGCTTGTGGTCTCCCCGGCGAGTTTGCCCTCGAAAAAGTTCATGCCGGGGCTGCCGACGAATCCGGCCACGAAACGGCTGGCCGGCCAGTCGTAAACCTCCCGCGGCGTGCCGACCTGCTCGATCCTTCCGCGGTCGAGCACGGCCAGGCGATCCGCCAGAGCCAGCGCATCGGACTGGTCGTGAGTCACGTAGATCATGCTCGTCCCCAGCCGCTGGTGAAGCTGCTTCAGTTTTCGCCGCATCTCCACCCTGAGCTGGGCGTCGAGGCTGGAGAACGGCTCGTCAAACAGAAACAGAGTCGGCCGCCGCACGATGGCCCGCGCCAGAGCGACCCGCTGCTGCTCACCTCCGGAGAGCTCGCCGGGCAGGCGATCGAGCATCCCGTCCAGGCCGAGCTCGCGTGCCGTCTCAACGACCTGCTGGCGAAGCTCCGATCTTCGCCAGACGGGTCCCGCGGATGCCCTCAACCGCAGCCCGAAGGCGATGTTGTCGTACACGGTCCACTGGGGGTGAAGAGCGTGGCCCTGGAAGACCATGGCCAGGTTTCGCTCTCGGGGGGGCAGGCGGTCGACTGCCTGGCCGCCGATCGTAATCGTCCCCGAAGTGGGTCGTTCCAGGCCGGCGATAAGCCGAAGAATCGTCGTCTTGCCAGATCCGCTGGGACCGACGAGGACCAGCAGCTCACCGTCTCGCACCTCCAGGTCGAGACGGTCGCACGCCAGGATCCCCCCGGAAAACACCCGCCCCCGGGAGAACACCCGCGACACGCCGGTCAGGACGACTCCCGCCATAGACGACGCAATAACCGGCTGCCAGTAGGGAACTTAGACGCTCAGGAGCATAACTGCCTTGCCAACCAGGGTCAAACGAAGTGGGCGTTTAACCGGTGGCCAACGGCGCCCGCGAGCGCGGGCACTCAAGGAGCGGCCGCATCGTCCGCTCGACGCCAAACGGTGGGAGATAAACTTGAGTGGCTGTGCTGATCCCCAGTTGCCTTATCCGGGACCGGCATCGTGGGGCCGAGGTGTCGCCTGCCCGACGGTTTTTTTCTGTCTCCGCCGGCGCCCAATGCGAAAAACCTGAAACCGGTCGCCCTGGGTACGGGTACTCTTGCACGACAGTTCAAACGTCCTCGCGCTCGCAGCCCTGCACGGAGAAAATACCCAAATGCGCCTTCGATTCGCCCCGTGGCGGCGTGCTTTATCCGTCCTCTGTGTGATCGGTTCGGTGGCTCTCGGCTCGGCGGTGTCCGGGCAAAACGAACCGTCGTCGGCTCCCGAGACGCTCGCTCCTGAGACCGCGGTGGTCTTCGCCGAGATCAGCGACCCCGGGCCGCTTCTCGACATGGCCCTGGCACCCCGGACTCGCCAACTGCTGGAGAATGTCGACGGCTATCGAAAGTATTTGCAGTCGGACAAGTACCACGAGTTGCAGGCCGTGGTGGGCGTTTTGGAGGGACGGCTGGGCAAGACCTGGGACGCGGCGCTGCGCGATTTGGTGGGCGGCGGCATCTCAATCTCGGTCGACCCGGCGTCGCACACGGGTCTGCTCGTCGTGCGCAGCCGCGACCGCGAACTGCTGGCAAAACTCAACAGCACCATCCTGGAGTTGGCCGAGACGGACGCCAAGACGCACGGCCGCCCGTCACCAGTGAAGTCGCAGGAGTACCGCGGTTTCACGGGCTGGTCGTTCGGCGGCGAAGAGGTACACGTGATCGTCGACGACCTGCTGCTCGTCAGCAACAAGGCGGAGACGCTCAAGGCAGCCATCGACCGCCGCTTGGATCCGTCGACAAGCAACCTGGCAAAGACCGAAGGCTTCGCGGCGGCCCGAGCAAAGCGGCCCGCCGGAGCCATCGGCTGGTCGTGGCTGAAACTCGCGGCCCTGCGGCAAGACCCGAACGTCCAGCAGGCGCTCAGCAAACGGTCCGACAACCCGCTCGTGGAACTGCTGCTCGCGGGCGTGATCGACACGCTCAAGCAGGCCCCCTTCGTCACGGCGTCGATCGCCTACGACGCCGGCTCGTTGCGGCTGCGGACGGAACTGCCCCGTGAAAACTCCAGCACGAGCGCCTCGCGGGCCTGGTTCTTCGCCTCGCAGGCCGACGAGGCGGCCGTTGTGCCCCCCGGCACGATCGGCACGTTTACCATGTTCCGCGATCTGGCGGGCCTTTGGGTCGCCCGTGACGAGCTGTTCGACGAAGCAACCGTGGCCAAGTTCGCCCAGGCCGACACGCAACTGGGGCTGTTCTTCTCTGGGCGTGATTTCGGCCCCGAGGTGCTGGGCGAGTTGGCTGCACCCGTGCAGTTCATCGTCGCCCGGCAAGACTATCCGGCCGACAAGCCGGTTCCGGCGCTCAAGCTGCCCGCCTTCGCGCTGGCCCTGAAGCTCAAGCACGCCGACGATTTCGCACCGGAGCTCCTGATCACGTACCAGAAATTCATCGGCATTTTCAACATCACGGGCGGGCAAGAAGGCCGGCCGCAGTTGCTTTTGTCGACCGAGGAGTACCAAGGCACGACGATCTCCAAGGCCACGTATCTGCCAGACTCGAAGGCCTCGAAGGAGAACGCGCCGCCCCACTACAACTTCAGCCCGGCCTGCGCACGGATCGGCGACCACTTCGTCTTTGGCTCGACGGTCGGCATCGTGAGGCAGGTGGTCGACGCCATGAAACAATCCCCCGCCGCGCTGAAGGACAACACGGCCCTCACCATCGAGTCCGTCCCCCTGGCCGCGATTCTGGCGGACAACAAGGAGCTGCTCATCACCCAAAACATGCTCGGCCGGGGTCACAGCCGCAGCGAGGCGGAGACGGCCGTGCAAACCATCCTCGAGGCGCTCGGCAAAGTCAAAGAACTCGCCCTGCGGATTGCCGACGAACCGGGGACGCTGGCAATCGACACCAATTTGCGGTGGTAACCGTTTTATCGGCGTCCCCGCCGGGCGATTCGCGAACAAAGACTGGCGGCATCTGAAACCATGAAAGGGCCGCACCCGTTTCCCGGGGGCGGCCTTTCTTTATGCGCGCGTCAGGCATGACGCGGCAGCGTCATGCCTGACGCTGTCAACCGGCAAGCAAAAGCGAGCCGGGAATTGACTGGCCGGGTGAAAGTCCCGGTGGAGGCTCTGATGACGGGAACTCCTAGCCGAACTGTAAGGGT